>JAZBOS010000139.1 GCA_036351255.1 Bacteroides sp. | reverse complement strand
TAGAATACATGCCTGTCACGCATGGGGTCGCGAGTTCGAGTCTCGTCCGGACCGCTTAAAGGTTGATCTTAATAGGTCAGCCTTTTTTTGTTGTGATAATGAGATAATGTGAAGATTTGCAGATTAGCAGATGTGCAGATTAGCAGATGTGAGGATTAGAAGATTAGAAGATTACCTAACACCTTAAACCTGACACCCGACACCCATTAAATTAGTTTAGGAGTTTAGAAGTTGAGGAGTTGAGAAGTTGGATTAACTCCAAACTCCTAACCTTTGTTAAACAACCACCCCAGGTAAACGAACCACAACGTCCATCCGGTATGGGCGAAGCGTTGTTTGAGGCCGGGGTATGCGTCGAGGGTGGGTGTGAATACCAGGTATCCCAGGGCGGTGATGAGCAGGATGGCGCTGGTGATGATCAGGAAGCGGGTGCCGAATTTTCTTCCCCAGAGGATGAGGGCCAGCAGGGGCGAGGCTGTGAGCAGCATCGCCGGTGAGCCCAGGATGCCATGCAGGGGCAGGGGGAGTGGGAAGAGGGCCGCACCCAGGATCGGAAAGCTGAAGGCTGGCAGCAAGATCAGCACAGGGAAGGAGCTGATGCCCATCGCCCTGGCCCTGCGGTGCAATGCCAGGATGAAGGCCACGCTGAGCAGCGCACAGATCGTTAGCCCCAAAGTAAAGAGATATTGGGTGGATGTGCCGATACGGCCCAGTTCACTCACCAGGCTGGTGAGGTGATGGTAATCCTCCCGCATCCAGCCACCAATGAACAGCGTCAGCCAGAAGATGAGTGGGATGATGAAGCCCAGGCGGAGCAAGGGGTTGGGGGTTAGGGGTTTGGGGTTCAAGGTTTAAGGTTCAAAGTTTAAGGTTTAAGGTTTAAGGTTTAAGGTTTAAGGTTTGAGGTTTGAGGTTTGAGGTTTGAGGTTCAAGCCTGCCTGCCGGCAGGCAGGGTTCAAGGTCATTAGTCATTGGTGATTGGTTATTCAACTTCTCAACTAATCAACTAATCAACTATTCAACTCCTTTCAGTTAAAGAACTGAATATCAATGTTTTATTTGTGCTTGTTGTCTTAAAATTTGTGCCCATTTGTGGATTGTTTTTTCCCACAAATGAGCACAAATGAAAAAACACAAATTTTCACAAATAATGAATTATCACGTCAGCACATTCCCTATTCATCCAGCTGCCTTAGCAGTTCATTCACCGCGGCTTCGAGTTGCTGGTCCTTTCCGAAGAGGACTTGTTCGAAGGGGGTGGGCACCTTGATGTCGGGTTCGAGCTGGAGGTTTTCTAAGGGTCGGTCTTCGGCGATGCCATAGAAGGCGATCATGGGGATGCCGAACACGATGGTGGGGTCTATCTGTGTCTCCCACCACACGGCGGTGCTGGTGCCGGGCACGGGCATGCCGATGAGTTTACCGATTCCCTTGGCGCGGTAGGCGTAGGGGAAGGCGTGGGCGTCGCTGTAGTTGCTCTCGCTCATGAGCACCACGCTGGGCCTCGACCACTTGTCGCGGGGCTCGCCGCCACGTGCGATGAAGCCATAGGGGCGGAAGGTGGCATAGGGCTTGCCATCGAGGAAGTTGCTGAGGTCCTCGTGGAGCCAGCCCCCGCCGTTGAAGCGGGTGTCGACGATGAGGGCTTCCTTGTCGGCATTGCGGCCCAGCACCTCTTCATAGACGGTGCGGAAGCTGCCGTCGTTCATGCCCTGCACGTGCACATAGCCGATGCGGCCATCGCTGAGCTCTTCGGTCATGTCGCGCATGGTCTTCACCCAGCGTTGGTAGAGCAGGCGGTTCTCCTGCCCGCCGTTGATGGGCTTCACCACCTCGTCCCAGCGCTCGCGTGCGGCGGGGTCGTAGAGGCTCAGCAGCACGTTCTGGTCGGCCTTGCGGTTGAGCAGCTGGTTCCAGTCGAAGTCGGTGGTGATCTCCACCCCGTCGATCTTCTCGATGATGTGACCAGCGCGGACTTTGCTCTCGGCCTTGTCGAGCGGACCACCGGTGATGACCTCGGTGATGAGCAGTCCGTTGCCCGGGCGAGCTTCATCGTAGAACAGGCCCAGGGCAGCGGTGTTGTCGCCGTTCTCGGGGCGGTGGGAATAGCGCCCGCCGGTGTGTGAGCCGTTGAGTTCGCCCAGCAGCTCGCTGAGCAGCTCCTGGAAGTCGTAGTTGTTGTTGATATGGGGCAGGAAGCGTGCGTATTCGCTGCGGAAGAAGTCCCAGTCGATGCCGTGCAGGTCGGGGTCGTAGAATTTCTTCTGCACCTGGCGCCAGGCGTGGTGGAAGATGTATTCGCGCTCGGCAGTGGCATCGAGCACCATCTCGGCATTGATGGCCACAGGGGTGGCTTTACCGCTGTCGGCGTCGATCTTCTGGATGCGCCCATTGGCCATGACGATAAGTGTCTTGCCGTCCTTGCTGATCTCGAGGCTGCCGCCACGGCCGCCCAGTTTTGCCAGCGACTTTAGCTCGCGGGTGCGGGTGTCGACCACCCATAGCTCGGCTTCGCCTTCGAAGGTGGCGATGAAGAACACCTTCTCGCCATTGGGTGCCACGCGGTAGCCCGAGAGGTTCACCGAGCCGGGGGTGAGGCGCACACGGCGGTTCTCGATGCCATCGAGGGTGGGTTCCCAGGGCTTCACTTCCTCTTTCTCTTCCTCGCCATCGCCGTTTTCCTTTTCTTTCTTTTTCTCCTTGTCTTCCTGTTCCTTCACCAGGGCAAACTCTTCCTTGCTCAGGGTGAAACGGTCGAAGGCTGCCTGGTCGAAGAACATGGCGTAGATGTCCATCTCGCGAGCGCCCTGCATGGCCAGGGGCATTTTGCCTTCCTTGTCGTTGACCCAGAACAGGGCATTGCCATCCATGGCAAACATCGCCCCGCCGTCCATGAAGCCGCTGTGGGTCAGGTTAAAGCCATTGCCGGGGCTCTCCACGTTGAAAAGCACCAGGTTGCTGGCGCCATAGAGGCCCTGGGCATCGCGTGCCACGATCCATTTGCTGTCGGGGCTCCACAGGAAGTCCTGGTCGCCGTCGCGGTACGAGAAGTTCTGCCCTGCAGGGATGATGGTCTTGCTGGTTTTCTTCTCCAGGTCGAACACCTTCAGGATGTTGCGTTCCTCGAGGTAGGCGATGGACTTGCCGTCGGGCGACACGATGGGCTGGAACTCTTCCTGGTCGGTGGCAATCACAGGTTCTTCATTGATCAGCGTCGAGGCAAAGAAATAAGGCTCGGCATCGCGCACGATGCTGGCTTTGTAGATGTCCCAGCTCTCGCCGCGTTCTGTGGAGAAGTACAGGGTGCGTCCGTCGGGGTCCCAGCTCAGCATACGTTCCTGTCCGGGGGTGTTGGTGATGCGTTTGGTGCGGGCATCGTCCACGCCAGTGACGAACACCTCACCGCGGAAAATGAAGGCGATCTCCTTTCCATTGGGCGAAAGGGTGATCTCGGTGGCGCCCCGGTTTACGGAGAGGATCTCCTGCTCGCCGCCGCTGAAGTCGCCCAGGATGGTGATGTCCACTTTCGTGGGACGTTGTCCTTCGGCCTGGGTGTAGATCTCACCGTTCCAGGTGTAGCACAGGGTGTTGCTGTCGCTGCGGCTGAGGTGGCGAACGGGGTGGTGCTCAAAGAAGCTGATCTGGGTCTCCGTAGGGTTGGGTCCCAGGGTCTTTTTGTAGATGTTCTGTGCGCCGTTCTTCTCGCTCAGGTAAAAGAAGGCGTCGTCGCCGGCGGCAAACAGGGGCTCGCGGTCTTCCCCTTCGTAGTCGCTCACCTGGGTATAGGTCTCCTCGTCGAGGTCGTAGATCCAGATGTCGCGTGTCACCGAGGAG
This sequence comes from Bacteroides sp., assembly GCA_036351255.1. Taxonomy (NCBI): domain Bacteria; kingdom Pseudomonadati; phylum Bacteroidota; class Bacteroidia; order Bacteroidales; family Bacteroidaceae; genus Bacteroides; species Bacteroides sp. Next base: position 14,892 of record JAZBOS010000139.1, on the reverse strand, counting down.
GTGTGGTGCTTGCGCCACTCGTCCTCGTAGCCCTTGCGGTCCTGGAAGATGATCTGGTCGCCGCTGCTGTTGTAGCTGGCGTTCTGGAAGCCTGCCGTCGAGATCAGCAGGCTGCGTCCGCCTGTGGCAGGCACCTGGTAGAGCTTATTAAACAGGCGACCGCTGGGGAAACGCACGGAGGTGCTGAGGTCGTTGCGTCCCGAGCTGAAGATCACCTGCTGGCCGTCGTTGCTGAAGTCCCAGGGGAAGTCGGGCGCGGAATGGAAGGTCAGGCGTTTGGCGGTTCCTCCATTGGCAGGCATGATGAATACGTCGAAGTTGCCAAAACGGTCGCTGGCAAAGGCGATGAACTGGCCATCGGGGCTCCACACCGGCATGGTGTTGTGGGAATCATGCAGGGTGAGGGGTGTGGCCACTCCACCATCGGCGGGCACCTTGAAAAGGTCGCCCTTGTAACTGAAGACGATCTCCGTGCCATCGGGCGAGAGGGCCGGGTAACGCATCCACAGGGGATGATCCTGGCCGAGGCTCAGCAGGGTGACGAGCCAGAGGCTTACAAAAAGAAAAATTCTGTTCATGGTGTACAGTTTAATGAATGTTAGGTTATAACGTAAATCAGAATTTAATGAAAACGAGTTTTAGAAACCGTTTCCGAAAAGAACGTTTAAAGGTAAAAAACCTTTGAAAAAGAAGGGGGGAATTTTATCCACAAATGTTCACAAATAAGAACACAAATAAGAATCCTATTTGTGTTCATTGTCTAAAAATTTGTGTGCATTTGTGGATTGGCTTTTTTCCCACAATGAGCACATCAGCACATCAGAATCCTCTGCCAAACATATGCCACAGCTCGTTCCTGTGTTCTTCCCAGCGTTTCATGGTGAGGGTGGCGAAGTCGTTGGTGTAGGCGGTGATGTATTCGCGGGCTTCATCGACCTTGCCGGCCTTGATCATCTTTTCGGCGGTGCGTTCTACTTCAGGCAGTTCTTCCATGGCTTTTTGCTGGAAGTGGGCCACGGAGGGCTCGAGGATGGCGCGGCCACGGCTGTGGTTGACGTTGGCCAGGCGGTTGGCTTCGCGGAACGACCAGATGGCGGCATCCTGGCGGTAGCGGTGCTGTCCGCAGATCTTGAAGCTCTCGGGCAGGTGGAGGGTGCCTGAGAAGATGGGGATGCGGGGGCTCTGTCCGGGGTTGTCGAAGGAGAACCAGGCGATGGCTCCGATTTCGTCGGGCAGCCAGTCGCGGCACTGTATGACGTGTGAATAAGAGCAGCCAGCGATGGCGATGGTGCGCTGGCGCTCGATGGTTTCGGGCTTGAGCTCGTTGATGAGGGTACGCATGTCGTAGTTCATCCAGGGGTTGGCGATGGGGCTCTTCACCACTTCCTGGGTCTCGTTGCCCTCATCGTCGCGACGGGTGACGGTCACCAGCAGGTTCTGGGTCATATCATAGGGGGTGCCTTCGTAGGTCTCGCGGTAATAAGCCATCACATCCTCCACCGAGACTTTACGGTCGGGCTTCACCGAGAAGGGCAGCTCTTCGGCCTCGAAGGAGAGGTTGAGCGAAGGCGCCATGGTGCTCAGCACATAGAAGTCGCGGATGGCAAAGGGCTTGCGGCCGTTGATGACCTTCCAGAACTTAAAGGGCTCCTCGCCGTCCCAGAAGCCGGTGCGCTTGGCGACCTCCTTCAGGTCCTTGCTGTACATAAAATAGTCGGGGTCGTCGAAGTCGACGTCGGAGATGCGTGGGATGTTGGCCGAGATGCCCACGTGGTCGTCGGGGATGCGCTGGGCCACCCACATGGCGGAGGGTTTGCCGGGGCCGCTGCCGCAGATCTCCATCTGCCACACTTCCCTTGTGTCGGCCACGGTGATGCATTCGCCCCAGTCGCCATAGCCATATTCTTCAGCCAGGGTGCCCATGAGGCGGATGGCTTCGCGGGCGTTGTCGCAGCGCTGCAGGGCGATCTTCTCCAGCTCTTCGATGAGGAAGAGGCCCTCCTCGTTGCGCAGCTCACGCCGGCCATTGAAGGTGGTCTCGCCGATGGCCAGCTGCTTCTCGTTGAGGGCAGGGTAGGCCACGTTGAGGTAGGCAAAGGTCTCTTCCACCTGGGGGATCTCACCTTTGATGGTGACGTCTTTCATATCCCAGGCCGTCTCGGTGTGCAGGGTGCCCCAGCGGATGGGCAGCATCGTGCCGGGTTCGTACTGCTGGCTGGGCACGATCTCGAGCCAGGTGCGGTAGTTGCCATCGCAGCTGTGGGCCGTCATCACGCTGCCATCCACCGAAGCCTTGCGTCCCACCATGATGCTGGTGCAGCTCTCGGGATAGCCCGGCCCGTCCGGGTCGATTTCCGGATCAAAGATGCCAAAGAAGAATTTTGGGGTGAATAAAAGGAATAATGCAATGAAAAGGAATTTGGCAAAAAAATTGTTTTTCATAGAACAGTATTTGTATTGGTGAATGAATGGATGGGTAAAAATATAAGAAAATTAAGAATGAAAAACGAAGAATGAAAAATGGAGAAGGAATTACACGGATTGTTGCGGATTCCGCGGATTATTGCATGGGGCATGGAGCATAGGGCATAGGGCAAGGGGAAAATGAAGAATGAAAAATGAAAAATGGAGGGGGTCCTTCGCTTCGCTCAGGATGACAATCCCCTTTCCTTTTGACGGAGCGGCAAAGTCATCCTGCAAGGACCCTCCCTGATTTCAGATCAACCCAACTTGCGGCAGCCAGCCTTGAACTCCAAACCCCTAACTCCAAACCTTAAATATTCCAGGTATAGGATGCATCTCATTTCGAAATGATTTATATTTGTTTAATCATTTAATTTCTTTCAGCCATGACAACAGAACACCAGGAACCTGAATGCTGCCCGCCTTTTGACCCGGCACCCTGGATGGGCACGGTGCATGAGTGGCACGACAAGATATTCATCCGCGAAAAGGTCCGTACCTTTTTATATATGCCCCTGAACTTTGGCGGGGTGATGCGCAAGGCGATGTCAATGATTGAGATTGCCGGGGCAAAGAACCCTGATTACATGGTACTGTCGGAACACACCTCCCGATGGAATATGGATGTTTACCTGGCGGTGGACCGGGAAATCCCCAAGGCCGACAATTTCACCCTCAGCGGGCGTTACCTCAGCCAGGTGTATGAAGGACCTTTCAGGGACACCGGCAAGTGGATGGAAGACTTCAAAAAATTCGCCACCGAAAAGGAACTCAAAACCGGCAAAAGCTATATGTGGTACACCACCTGCCCCAAATGCGCTAAGAAGTACGGGAAGAATTATGTGGTGGTGATAGGAGAAGTCGTTTAAAAAGATTACACGGATTGTTACGGATTCCGCGGATTTATTGCAATTCCTCCACTGATGTTCACAGATAAAAAACACAGATTTTCACTGATAAGACATCAGTGAAATTAAAAATGAAAAATGAATAATGAAAAATTCTCTGGGGCAATGACGAGAAGCGGTGACACAATGACAACCACGACAACAATGTTAACAACAACAACTCAAAGAACCTCCCCCCAACCCTCCGTTGGCTAGCGGATGCGCCGGGATTCGGACAGGCGTTACTCTGACCGACACCTGAAACCTGAAACCTGAAACCTGAAACCAACCACCTTCAGAACCTCCCCCTAACCCCCTGACTTTTCCCTAATTTAGAACCATTCCAAATTTCCTCTATCCGGGAAATGGGACTGTTGTATCCTTCCAGGAAAGGCAATTATCCTTTATATTTGGAGGCAAGAAGGATGAATCATAAAAAACCGAAGATATGAAAGCTTTAAGAGGAGTGTACAGATTGTTGTTACAGCCATGGCGCCTGGCGCTGCTGCTGGGATTGGTCATTGTGGTGTTTGCCATGTGTGGGCGCGAACACGAGGAAGACCACGAGGCGGTGGGTGAATTGGCCGTCCTGGGGCTGGAAGCCGATGTGATCAATGCAGAGGACTGGCTTATGGGGAAAGGTCCTGACGGCTTCCTGGAAAGGGCTGGTGCGCCCTATAAAGGCAGCTATAACGAAGAGCCCAACATCCCGGCGCAGTGCTGGATAGAGACCGGCTATGGCACCCAGAATGCCTGTAAATACTGCCATACGGATTACCTGACCATGGCAAGGCACGGCAATGCATTTGACATTGGCGAGGACCAGATCCTGTACAGTTTCCCTACCGCTAACCTGAACCGCATCCTTTGGCGCAACATCATTTATCCGAATGAGATCGAAGAACGCCTGAATGCTGAAGGGGTAGCGCTCCCTGGCCATGATGATGTGGATTATGTGCGCAACGACAATTGGCGGGCTGCCTTTGCCATGGCGCGCGGAAACGGCAATACTGAATGGGTGAACCTGGAAGATCCCGACAGCGAATGGATCCTTTTCCCGGCACTGAACCCCGACCACCTGTTTCCCTTAAATCCCAGTGATCCCACGGGCAGTGGAACTCACGGCTATGTGGATATTGAAGGCTTTGTGCGCGATGAACGGGCTCAATACACAGGCTGGCGTGCCATCAATTTCTTCCCCTATACGATATTTACCCCATTGACAGGCAGCGTTTCGGGTATTTATATCCGGCTGCCCAAAGCGTTTATGACCAAAGACAGTGCCTTGGATCTGGAGGTTTACAAGCAGAACCTCGACCTTTTGGAGCGCAACATCAAGAATCTGCGTCCTGAGGAAAGCGTGTATTATGGGGATGCATCGGGGGTGGATGTGCAGAAAGGATTTTATCCCGTAGGCACAGAATTTGCGCATCCATTGCATTATGTAGACCTGCTGGCCGACGGGCAGATGGGGGCTGAGCTGGATGGTGCCATGGTGGCGGGCGGCATGGATTATGAATTCCCCGGCACCCGTTCGAAGCGGGTGAAGGAGATCCGTTATATGTACAAGTGGAAAGCGGTGGACCTGGACGACATCGCCATCGATGAGGAAGAGGAGGAAGAAGGGGAGCACTACGCTGAATTTGTGGGACGTGAAGGCCAGGGCTGGGTAGATAATGATGGCGGATGGATCATCAGCGCTTACATTGAAGACCGTTTTGGAAACCTGAGGCCACAGACCACCGAAGAGCTGGCACAGTGTGTGGGCTGCCACGCCAATGTAGGCAATACGGTGGATGCAGTCTGGTCGTTTCAGCGCAAGCTGCCCGGCGAGAAGGGATGGACCGAGATGGATTATGGCAAATACAATTCTGCCACACCCCAGTACACCTGGCTGAACGACTACCTGCACCAGGAGAGCCAGATGGGCGAGCTGGGTTATTTCTATTATACCGTGGTAGGAGCCAACCTTTACGGAGTAATGCCGGAAGAGATTCGCCAGGAGCTTTCATCCTATGCAACAGAGCTCTCAGAAGAAGATATGCTGGAGCTAAACTTCCCCGCCCTGGAATGTTTGGATGATGAAGTCCTGAAGTTCATGTCGCTGGAAGAACGCAGGGCACGACTGCTCGAGCGGCAGCGTATCATGCGGCAGTATGCCAGGGATGCTGCTTACCTGTATTACGATGAGGAACAGGATGAATGGTTCATCAAGGGGAGCGTATTTTATCCCACCGAAAACACCATGAAGAATAATATTGCCCTGTATCGGCGCATTGTACTTGATCAGAGTTATAACCTGGGCAAGGATGTGTTTGGCACCGAAAGCGGGCACGTACCTTTCACCTTCCGCTCGGATGGGAATGTGGAAGCAGAGGATGGCACCCTGATCCCGGTGGGAGAGGTGATTGCCAGCCGGCCCTGGGATGAGGATGGTGTAGGCACCACGCCCACGGGCATTGTGGCCGTCAACGAGGCTGGTGAGCCTGTAGATGAAGACGGCAATCCCGTTGGGAAGGAATATTACAAGGCAGCAGGCCACGTCACCCGCGGAGGTACCTTCGATATGATGTACAATCCCATGCTGAATGATATTCCGTTTAGGAAGGAGAAGTGAGAAGTGAGAAGTGAGAGGTGAGAGGTGAGAAGTGAGAGGTGAGAAGTGAGAGATGAGAGAAGAGATGAGAAGTGAGAGATGAGTGGTGAGCTAACAGCCAACAGCTAAGAGCTTGGGGCACTCGAAACCTTAAACCCTGCCTGCGGCAGGCTGGCTTGAACCCCAAACCTCGAACCTATTGCGTTACCTTCTCGTTCAGCGAGCGGAAGCCTTTCCCGAGGATTTCGGAGGCATTGATCACCGTTACAAAGGCATTGGGGTCAATGCTGTTGATATAATCCTGCAGGATGATTACCTCGCGGCGGTTCACATTGACAAAGATGACCTTTTTCTCATCCTCCTTAAACATGCCCTTGCCTTCGAGGTAAGTGCCCCCACGGTTGAGGTCGATCAGGATCTTATCGGCAATCTCCTTGTATTTTTCGCTGATGATAAACAGGGTCTTTTCATAAGAAACCCCTTCAATGACCCCATCGATGACCTTGCCTGTGATGTAGATGACGATCCATGAATAGAGGGGGATGGTCCAGTCGCCAAAGGCCACCAATCCAATGAGTACAATGACAGAATCCACCATGATAAGGGTTTGTCCGACAGGCATCCTGGTGTACTTGGTCACGATCATGGCGATGATATCGGAGCCTCCGGAGGTGGCCCTTGATTTAAAGATCAGCCCCAGGCCAAAGCCTATCATGACGCCCCCAAAGATGCTTGAGAGGAGCATCTCGTTGGGGACAAGGGGTTCTTCACCCCATAGCAGGGTGAGGCCGTCAATAAACAAGGAGGTAAGCACAAAGCCAATCACGGTCTTTATTCCGAAGCGAGGCCCGAGGACGCGTATGCCAATAATGGTCAGGGGGATGTTGAGTGCCAGACCGGTGAGACCCACCGGAATGCCGATCAGGTGGTGCAGGACAATCCCGATGCCATAGACCCCACCGGGAACGATCTTGTTGGGCGAAATGAAAAGCACATATCCCGAGGCCATGATCAGGGCGCCCAGGGTGATGAGGGAGTAGGAAATGAACCACTTGCGAGAGAACAATTTTTCTTTGGAAACAAAAGCCATTTGCCAAAAATTTAAGTTAACTTCGTGCCAATTTTTCGGCCGCAAAGGTAAGGAGAAAACCCATCCCTTCTCAATACGATGACAGAAATTAAACAGGTCCGGCGCGCGCTGGTGTCGGTGTATTACAAAGAGCCCTCACGCAGGCTTATTGAAGCGTTAAATCAACTGGGTGTTGAACTGGTTTCCACAGGTGGAACCCTCGAGTATATTCACTCATTGGGCATCCCAGCCAAACCGGTGGAGAGCCTGACCCAGTACCCCTCTATCCTGGGGGGGCGGGTGAAGACTTTGCACCCTGCCGTGTTCGGTGGTATCCTGGCACGTCCACATCTGGATAAGGATCGTCAGCAGATGCAGGAATACCAGATTGAAGCCTTCGATATGGTGGTAGTGGATCTGTATCCTTTTGAAGAAACGCTTGCTTCCGGTGCCTCGCATCAGGAGGCCATAGAGAAAATTGACATTGGGGGTATCTCGCTGATACGGGCAGCCGCTAAAAATTACCAGGATGTGATGGTGGTGCCTTCTGTTAAGTATTTTGATGAGGTAGTCGACCTGCTGCATGCAAGCCAGGGGAAAACCAGCCTGGAGGACCGCAGACGAATGGCTGCAGCCGCTTTTGAGGTTTCTTCGCATTACGATACGGCCATCTTTTCTTTCATGAACCAGGATGATTTTCATCCGTTCAAGAAAAGTATACAGGATTCAGTGGTATTGCGCTATGGGGAGAACCCGCATCAGCAAGGACGGTATTTCGGGAAGCTGGAAGACCTGTTCGAACAGCTGCACGGGAAAGCCCTGTCATACAACAACCTGCTGGATGTGGATGCTGCCCTTAACCTGATGGGGGAGTTCAGCAAGCCTGCCTTCGCCATCATCAAGCATACGAATCCATGCGGGATTGCCACCCGCGCCACATTGAAGGAAGCCTGGGAGGATGCCCTGGCGGGAGATCCCGTATCAGCATTCGGAGGTATTTTAATTGCCAATCGCAACATTACGCCTGAAATTGCGTATGCTATCAATGAGATGTTCTTTGAGGTGCTGATTGCCCCGGACTTTGAAGAAGGCAGCTTGCCGGTGCTGATGCAGAAGAAAAACCGCATCCTGCTGAAGCAGAAGCCCTATCATGCTGGTGGTGAGCAATTTCGTTCCTTGCTGGGCGGGGTGCTCTGGCAGACGCGCGACAGGGTGGAAGCCTATCAGGAGATGTGGCAAACGGTGACCCTTCGTCAGCCCGATGAAAGGGAAACGGAGGATATGCGCTTTGCAAACATCATTGTGAAGCATCTGAAATCGAATGCCATTGCGCTGGTGAAAGGCCAAAAGCTCATCGGTATCGGTTGCGGACAGACTTCAAGGGTGGATGCGCTGAAGCAGGCCATTGCAAAGGCTACAGAGTTTGCACACTCTCTGCAGGGGGCGGTGATGGCATCGGATGCCTTTTTCCCCTTTGCCGACAGCGTTGAGATCGCCCACAAGGCTGGAATCACTGCCGTAGTGCAGCCCGGTGGGTCAGTGAGGGATCAGGCGTCCATCGATTATTGCAACCAGTCTGGGGTGGCAATGATCTTTACTGGTATCAGGCACTTTAAACATTAATGAGTTAATACATAAAACCTTTATATAATGGGCTTATTCTCTTTTTTGACCAAGGAAATTGCCATTGACCTTGGCACCGCTAACACGGTTATTATTCATAATGATAAGGTGGTGGTGGAGGAACCTTCTATCGTTGCCATTGACCGTTTGAGCGGGAAGATCATTGCTGTGGGAAAGCAGGCCATGATGATGCATGGGAAAACGCATGAGAACATCAAGACCTTGCGCCCCCTGCGCGATGGTGTCATTGCTGATTTCCAGGCTGCAGAAGCCATGATCAGGGCCATGATCAAGATGATCGACACCAAAAAGCCTTTGTTCCCCCCTTCACTGAAAATGGTGATCTGTATTCCCTCTGGGATTACGGAAGTGGAAGAAAGGGCTGTTCGCGACTCTTGTGAACAGGCTGGTGCGAAGGAAGTCAGGCTGATTCATGAACCCATGGCAGCAGCCATTGGCATAGGCATCGATGTGCTGGAGCCCTCAGGTAACATCGTCATCGATGTAGGTGGTGGTACCACCGAAATTGCCGTTATTGCGCTGGGCGGCATCGTTTGCAATAAATCGATACGCATCGCAGGGGATGACTTCAATACCGACATCATGGAATATATGCGCAAGCAGCATAATATCCTGATTGGTGAGCGTACCGCTGAAAAGATCAAGATCGAGGTTGGGGCAGCCATTACCGACATTGAGAACCCGCCTCCAGATCTTGCGGTGCACGGACGGGACATGATGACTGGGATACCAAAGGAAATTACCGTTGGTTATCAGGAAGTGGCCCATTCGCTCGATAAGTCTATTTCAAAAATCGAGGCTGCAGTACTGAATGCATTGGAGATGACGCCTCCTGAATTGGCGGCCGATATTTTCCGTACGGGTATTTATATGGCGGGCGGGGGTTCGTTGTTGCGCGGGGTCGACAAGCGGATTGCCCTCAAGACCAAGCTGCCGGTACACGTGGCGGAAGATCCCCTCAGGGCTGTGGCCAGGGGTACAGGCATTGCGCTTAAAAACTTTGACAAATTCCCGTTCCTTATCAAGTAAGGGATACTGTATTGCTCAGGCAGGCCGGCCGGTTACCGGCCGGCTTGTTTTTGTTAAACCAGGGATGTATCATGCGGAACCTCTTTCAATTTATCGCACGGAATTATTTCTTCTTTTTGTTTCTCCTGCTGGAAACCCTGGCATTCACCTTGGTGTATCAACATCAGCATTATCAGCGTGCTTATTTTGCCAGTTCCGCCAATGCCGTCGCCGGACGTTTTTACAGCATGACTTCCGGGGTGATTGATTATCTCTCCTTGCGCAAAACCAATGCACAGCTTTCGGAAGAAAATGCCCGTTTGCTCAACGCTACAAGCGAGTCCTTCCTGAAGACCGACCGGCAGGTGTTTACCTTTCGCGATACCTTACACTCCAGGCAATTTCAGTATGTGAATGCTGAAGTAATCAACAACAGCATCAATCGTCGCGATAATTACATGACCCTGAACAAGGGCAGGCGTCATGGGATTGAACCGGATATGGGGGTCATCACTTTTAACGGGGTTGTGGGCATCGTGGCCAATGTTTCTGATCATTTTAGCTCGGTTATTTCGCTGCTCCATAAGGACATGCAGATTTCGGCCAGGTTAAAAAAGAACGATCATATCGGAACCCTGATCTGGGAGGGCCTGGATTATCGTAAGGTTGTTTTAACCTATATCCCCAGCCATGTTGCATTAAGTGTAGGTGATAGCATCGTTACCAGCGGCTATTCCGTAATCTTTCCAAGTGATTTATTTATTGGCACGATCAGTGACTTTGAGGTCCGGAGGGGCGATAACTTCTTTTCGGCTGAAGTAGAACTGGCCATTGATTTTAATAACCTCAAGTATGTCCAGGTGGTGAATAACCTGATGATGGAAGAGATTCAGCAACTGGAAAGTCAAACCCAAAGCACTGACAGGTAAACTAAAAAGGAAATGGGAACCGGAATCTTCAGGCACATTATTCAATTTATCATCCTGGTGGTGATCCAGGTGACGGTCCTTAACAACATTCGCTTTGGAGGTTATGTCAATCCCTATGTTTATGTATTGTTTGTGTTACTGCTCCCCATTGATATTCCCGGCTGGCTTTTGTTGGCCAGCGCTTTTGTGATGGGCCTTACCATTGATTTGTTTTCTGACACCCAAGGGATGCATGCTGCTGCTACAGTATTTCTGGCGTTTACGCGCCCGGGGGTGATTCGTATGATAACCGGGCGGTGGGATTTTGATCCCGGCACAATACCTTCCATCTCTTCTATGGGTGTCCGCTGGATTGTCCTTTATTCCATTGTATTGGTTTTTATTCATCATTCCCTGCTGTTTTTCCTTGAGATATTCAGGTTCAGTGAATTCTTTATTACCCTGGGCAGAATTGGCTTAAGCACTGCCATTACAACCATTATGGTTTATCTTGGTTTCCTTCTCCTTGATAATCCCGACAGAAGAAAGCGGTAGTTCATTTCTTTCAGTGGTTTATTAAGTTGTGTATCCCAGGTTAAAAAATCTTAAAAGCTTCCATCCACAGGCCAAATCCGTTAATTTTGCCCCGTGATGAAATCAGCCTTTTATATGCGCAAACGGGTTCTCCTCCCTATCCTTTCAATCCTTGCTTTTGCTTGTTCAAACGGAAGGTTTGGTAACAGTGAAGGCTTTGAAGTTGATGGAAGGTTTGAAAATGCAGAAAATAGCCAGTTGCTTTTCGAAGAACTAACCACCAATAACCTCATTCCGCTCGACACTATAGAAACCGATGATTCAGGACGCTTTCGCTATGAAGGCTCGGTTTCAAGTCCAGGGTTTTACATTCTGAGATTCGATCGCAATAATTTTATTACGCTTTTGCTGGAGGCTGGTGAGAAGGTTCAGGTTTCCGGTGATGCCCGGCGGCTGCCGCAAACCTATACGGTTGAAGGTTCGGAAGGGTCGGAATTGCTGGCCGAATTGAACCTCTCCCAGCGTAAGAGCTACGAAAAGGTGGACTCCCTTGCAGCCATATTCAGGGATATTCAGGGTGCTGATAACTTTGTAGAGCAGAAAAAAGAATTGGATCTGGCCTATACCCGCGTTTTTGAAGAACAACAGCAGTTCGTCATGGACTTCATCGATGCCCATCCGGGTTCTTTGGCTTCTGTTATTGCCCTTTACCAGTTTTTTGGGAACCAGGCCTTGCTGAGCGAAGCGGACCATTTTGATTATTTTGAAAAACTGTCCATCTCCCTGGCAGAGGAATACCCCGACAACAAGCACGTCCTCGACCTGAAGCGAAGGGTGAATGAATGGAAGCGAAACCAGATGCAGCGGCAGGAGGTAGAGGAGAACCTTGGCGTTGGTAATGAAGCTCCGGAAATCGTGCTCCCCGACCCTGATGGGAAAACCATTGCTCTTTCTTCCTTGCGGGGAAAGGTGGTCTTGATCGATTTTTGGGCTGCCTGGTGCAAGCCCTGCCGGCTGGCCAATCCTATGCTGAAAGAACTATATGACCGTTACCGGAAGCAGGGCTTTGAAATTTATGGAGTATCTCTCGACCGCGATCGTGAGCAGTGGATTCAGGGCATCAAGGATGATAAGATCAACTGGATCCAGGTAAGTGACCTTCGCTTCTGGAACTCACCGGTAGTAAGCCTTTATAACGTGGAGGCCATCCCATTCAGCATCCTGGTCGACAGGGAAGGAAATATCATGGCAAAGGGTCTTTCGGTGAAAGAATTGGAAGATTTTTTGGCAGAAACGTTTAAATAAGCAAATTGCAGCGTACTTTTGAACCACGTGATGCTGCTTGCCTATGAATTCCGGTTTTTTCCCCTTTTTATTTTTTCTCACTGTATGCCAGTCGGTGCTCGGCTTAGGTTCCAAGCCAACAGGTTATTTTCAACAGCAGGCTGACCATGAGATTCATGTGCGCCTTGATGATGAGAACCATTTTCTGCACGGCCACATTTCCACCCGCTATACGAATAACAGTCCGGATACACTAAACGAGATCTTGATCCATCTTTGGCCCAATGCCTATTCTTCGAAGCAGACTGCTTTTGCAAAGCAAATGCTGGACAACAGGAATACGCGGTTTCATTTTGCCGGGCAAGAGGAGATGGGATTCATCGATAGCCTGGATTTCAGGGTGGATGAAAACCCAGTCAAGTGGGAGCAGGATATCCAAAACCCCGATATTGGGAAATTGATCCTTTCAGCGCCTCTTTTACCTGGCCATTCCATTTACATCAGCACGCCCTTCCGGGTTAAGATTCCCTCTGCGCGTTTCTCACGCCTTGGGCATGAAGGGCAGGCCTATTACATCACGCAATGGTACCCCAAACCTGCAGTGTATGACCCAGATGGCTGGCACCCCATGCCTTACCTGAACTTTGGCGAATACTACAGTGAATTTGGAGATGTAGATGTCTACCTTACCCTGCCCGAGAATTATGTGGTTGCTTCAACGGGAAAAGTGCTGACACCCTCAGAAGAACAATGGCTGCAGGAAAAAGCAGATGCGATGCGGCAAATCAAGGGCGCAGAGGGTTTGCCTCAAAAGCTTGAATTTCCGCCTTCATCCAGGGACCTGAAAACCATTCACCTCCGCCAGGAGAATGTTCACGATTTTGCCTGGTTTGCCGATAAACGTTTTTACGTACTAAGGGAGAACATACAACTCCCGGGTTCGGAAAGCCCTGTTTTGGTAAGCGCATTTTTTTACAGCGATCCTGAAGCCTGGAACAAGGTGCCTTCCTATACCTCAGAAGTTTTATCTTATATGTCGCAGACGGTTTCTCCATATCCATGGACGGAAATGTCGGTAGTGGAAGGGGTAAACAGCGCCGGGGCAGGGATGGAATATCCGGCGGTGACCCTGATCGGGGAGGCTATGAATGATCTTAGCCTGGAGCGCGTTGTGATCCACGAGACCATTCATAACTGGTTTTATGGCAGCCTGGCCACCAACGAACGAAGGGAGCCCTGGCTTGATGAGGGGCTGACCACCTATTACGAGAGCCGGTACATGGCAATGAAATATCCGGATCAGAAATTCTTCGGCAAATTTGCCGGCACTGCCATGGCTGATTTTCTTGGTGTGCAGGATATCAGCCATTTGGATTACATGCAACTTGGGTACCTTTTTAGGGCAAGGGTTCATCAGGACCAGCCCGTAAATCTGCACACGGAAGGGTTCTCTGTCCTGAACTATTTTATCATGACATACTACAAGGCCGCGCTGTCCTTTATGTACCTCGAGGATTATTTGGGAACGGATGTTTTTGATGCTGCCATGGTCGATTTTGCCCATGAATGGGAAATGAAGCATCCCAATGCAGGGCACCTCAGGGAATCCTTCGAAAGAACCAGCGGGAAAGACCTTTCCTGGTTTTTTAATGATCTGATCGGTACGGATCTTAAGATTGATTATGCCTTACATAAGGTTGAGCTTGCTGACGATCATTTTTATCGCGTGGAAATTAAGAATACGGGTGATTTGTCGGTTCCCTTTTCCCTCTCGGGCATAAGGGATGGGGTTGTCGCCTTTACCCAGTGGCAGGAACCTTTTGAAGAAAGGGATGCTTTCCTTTTCCCCAGGGGTAAGTATGATTTGTTGCAGATCAATCCCTCTGGCGTTATGCCTGAAATAAACCGGCGCAACAACAACTACTGGTTCGGGAAAAAGCTTCCGCGCAGAAATCCTTTGCAGATGCAATTGCTTGGCAGCATTGAAGACGCGGAACTTGATCGTATTTATTACTTACCTGTAATGGGTTATAACCGATACGACGGGATCATGGCTGGGATTGCCTTTTACAATTTCGTGTTCCCTTCCAGACCAACGGAGCTTTTTTTTATGCCTTTATACGGCACTGCCAACGATCGTTTGGCAGGAACTGCCTGGGCCTACCGAAGTTTCTTCCCCAGGGCTGGCAGGGTGCAAGCCTATCGTGCGGGTATTGAAGCCCAGCGCTATGGCTTTACTCCAGGGAAAGAGGGATCGAGCTATCATCGCCTCCAAGCCTCCATTACCGCAACCCTTGAAAAGCCCCATTCGGGTAATGTCCCCGATCGCAACCTCTTTATTAAAAGTACCCTGATCAACAGGCAATTTACCGTTTACGCTCATGGGGAACCTCAGGCTGAAGCAAAAACTTATTTGTTGCATGAAGCAGGCTTTACCTGGGAACAAAACAGGGTTCTGAACCCCTATTCCTTTGGGTTGAACCTGGAGCAGGGGGAGGG
>JAZBOS010000138.1 GCA_036351255.1 Bacteroides sp. | reverse complement strand
TTGCAAAATGGCAGTGCCATTGGTAAAGACCTCATGAGGAAGGCAGAGGAGCGTAAATAGTAATTGGGCAAGGCATCTTCCGGTGGCACGAACCGCACCGGTGAGATGTTGGCTCATCACTGCTTCACCCGGTTTATTGAAAAAGCCCATGAGGCAATTAATCAAGGAAGGAACCAACACGATACAAAGAACCGCCACAGTACAGAACCAGGGAGACGACAGTATGGTCCAACCGAGAAGAAGTAAAAGGCATAATGCTATTGGCGCAAGGCTGCGCCGAAGGTTGTCGAAAATTTTCCAGCGGGATAACAGGGAAAGCGAATTTTTTGTAAAATACCTATCTGAACCGGGAACGCCTGGGAAAAGCCATCGCACGATCTGCCAATCCCCGCGAATCCATCGGCGACGGCGGCTCACGTCCGCGCTGTAATGCAGCGGGTACTCTTCGTATAACTGCACATCGCTAATCAGCCCGGATCTTGCATAACATCCTTCGATAAGATCATGGCTAAGAATCCGATTCTCTGGGAAACGGTCCCTGAGCACCTTCTCGAATGCATCAACATCATAAATGCCCTTGCCGATGTATGAGCCTTCGCCGAAGATGTCCTGATAAACATCAGAAACAACACGGGTGTAAGGATCGACACCTGCATCGACCCCGTACATACGGGCATACCGCGATTTGTTCGTTCCGGGCAAACTTACGGCTACCCGTGGTTGTAAGAGGCCATATCCGGATACGATGCGCCCCTTTTTCTCGTCGTACTGAGGGCGGTTTAAAGGATGGGCCATTGCACCCACGAGTTGCCATGCCGAATCACGCGGAAGATCTGTGTCCGTGTCAAGGGTGATGACATACTTCACTTCCTGTAAAACTTCGATATTTCCGACAATGAGAGAAAAACCGTTCCCGGAACCGCTACGGAGAAGCAAATTCAATTCTGCAAGTTTTCCCCGCTTCCTCTCGTAGCCCATCCAGATTCGTTCCCGCTGATTCCATTGACGTGGCCGATGAAAAAGAAAAAAGGGATCACCGTTTCCCCCGTATTTTCCGTTCAATTCTTCAATTTTTTGCCGGACCAGCATTAATAGCGGTTCGTCCCCGGGGAGTTTTTCCTCATGAGCATCCATAAAGTCAGTCAGCAGGCCAAATCGAAGGTTTACGTCCCGGTTTGCCAGAAACCGGACTTCCAGATCACCCACCAGCTTTTCAACATTCTCTGTGCTTGAAAGCATGGAGGGAACCACAACTAGGGCAGATAATTGGGAAGGAATTCCTTCGGAAAAATCCATTCGTGGCAGCGGAAGCGGTTTGGCAAGACGTGTCGCAAAAAAATTGACCACAGCTATGGCAAGCCGGCTTACCGACAGAAGAACGACAACACCGACGAACCAGAGCAGAGGTCCGCCCATACCGGCTGGACGGACCTCTGCCAGCAGACCGGCGGAAATGATCACTGCAAAGAAAAGAATGGATCCGAGATAAAACAACAAAGGATACCTGCGACCGGTTCTTTGAATAACGTCCATAGCCGTCGGCCTGACCCTCACCAGCTCTTCCAGCTGGGGAAACCCTTTATCGATGAGGTAGAAGCCCACGTGATCAGCCCGGTTACCACGATTTTTCCCGGCAGTCTTTTGTCGGGCTAGGCCGATCGCTTCACGAGCTATTTCCTTTTCGGAGAATCCGCTCTTTTTTGCAACCTCCTCCACGATATGACGGTATTGATCACGGGTATTAAAATCCATCCCGCCATAGATTCCGGAAGGGTCCTCCAGCAGGATTTGTTCAACGGCGCTCATTGTCTCCACGAATTTGCGCCAGTCCATATCGCTCAAGAATCGCAGGCTTCCGATGCTGTTGCTTATGGAAAGCTGATCAGCAGCTTGTTGCTGATTCTCCGATTGAACCAATTGGTCGATGGTCAGGTAGGATTCTGTGAGTTGCTGCTCGATCCAGGCCAGGGGCAATGCAAGAGCGGAACCCTGTCCCTGAAGACGACGGGCAAGTTCCGCAATAAAGGCACTGACCATGGGCGGGTTTGATCGTGCCATGTCGGCAACCCTGATGATCAACTTTTTCGGCTCATTTTCCGCCGTCTTTGAAATTATGTCAGCCCAATAATCGGCCAGGTCACGGTCAATCCTGTCAATGGCAATTCGGGCTGAAATCCGCCTGAGATTCTCGATGAGCGCCAGACGCAGCATGATGGGAATTGCCCATAATTCTCCCAACTGCAACGTTGTGACCGTCTGATAGGCGGCAACAAAGCTGCAGAGGCTCTCCGAGTCCACCCGCCCATCGCTGTGGGAAATCATCTCCAGCGCAATGTCATAAACACGGGGAAGGCCCTTTGATGGGCCGTCTTTAAGACGCGGGAGTTTCCTGGCGTACCCTTTCGGTAAAAGTTTCTTTGCCGCCAGAATCTGTTCCTCTATTAGATAGAAATTGTCGAGCAACCATTCCGCTGCCGGAATAATCCTGCGGTTTGACTTCACGGCCCTGGTCAAAAGATCGTGGACGTCAAAAAGGACATCCTCGTTTTTAGCAAGCCTCGTCAAAAGCCTTTCTGCACCATGAACCTCACCCAGGGTGTGCAAGCCTGCCACGGTCTTTCCGTGCTCTTCCATCTGAGAGGAGCTGAACAACTCCGACCGAAGCGGCAGGTCGTTGCCTACGCTCTTTTGGGCGAGGGCATTCTTGCGAAGACGTCCCGGAAAACTAAAAATTTTCGTGAAAATGTTTGCTTCGTGGTGCTTCAATATAGATATTTCCTTTTCTATGGAACCGGCCACCCCATGATCGGCACCGTGCTGATGCTGTTCTTTGGGCTACCCTCGATAACCCGGTCGCTATAAGCCACGTAAACCAGTACGTTGCGCTCGCGGTCGAAGAATCTTACGACCTGAAGCTTCTTGAAAACAAGACTGCGGTGCTCATCAAAAACGCGTTCGCCGTCCTTGAGCTCGCCGATGATCCTGATTGGACCAATCTGACGACAGGCAATGGCGGCATCACTCGTGTCTTCCGCAACGCCAAATTCTCCCTTTACCCCACCCGTCTGCGCACGGGAAATATGACAAGCGACTCCCTGTACTTTGGGGTCGTCAAAGCCGTCAATCACGATTTTGTCGTTGGGCCCGAGCCAGCGAAATTTCGTGCTGACCGACCCGGTTGTACCCCGTTCAGGGCGGCTGAAGACCCACCATGCAAAAATCACAATGACCAAAAGTATTCCTGCACCTGCAATAATTCCGATTTTTTTCATAATGAATTGCCTATTTTTCAACCTAGCAGCACGCGTTGAATTCTGAAAGCACAGTTTTTTTCCTTGCTCCTATTATAAATTCTTACGCAAAGCATGGGAACGAAATTAATCCTAAAAAAAGGTTTCAGCGTTCTTAGAGGCCTTTCACCTGCCCGAAACCAGGCCTGACACCTGAACACTGAAACCTTTTATTTACCGGTTTGGACACAAGGCAACCGGGTGGAGCACTTTTAAGCAACTAAGAAGCCGGCTTCTTATTCAAAGGCGGTTGACCAAAATCACTAAAATATTTTTTCAATTCATTGATGGCCTTCACAATATCATCGATTGCCTCGTGCATTCCTTGGGCACCAGAGCCTGTTTCTGATTTTCCTTCCTTCCTGATCCTCTGAATCTCGGACTTGCGCTCCTTCAGGTTTTGAGCGTATATTTCAATCTGCAGGCGATCCTCTTCTTCCATCTCTTTGATGAAATCAGAATTAATCCGTCGTATGATTTCATCGGCCTCAGCCATTAATTGCTCGATATCTTTGTCTTCCAGGTAAGTTGTCATGATATTTCCTTTCCATTGTGTTATTCGTCCATGATTTCATAGGAGTTTACCATTTAAAGAATATACAGTTTACAAATTTTACGGTAATGATACCCGTATATTGACAGAGTAATCGCGAGTGATATCAAACCTGGCTTGCGAATGATAGTCCATAAAATCAGCTGCCAGTAATGAAACCGCTCCTTCCCCAAAACCCCGAGCCGTATAGCAGACCGAAAGATTGAAAGGAGCCGCTGAAAATTTATTGGTTGTCTAATTTCAGGCGCCTTAAGTTCCCTGAATAAAGTTCTGACTCGCCGGTAGTAGTTTTCAGGTGAATAAATCTGTTTCATGACCGATTGATACCCATCCAGAAGGCTGTCTATGCCCATTTTGGGAATAATATTGGTTGTTCCATCAACATTATCCCCGGAAAAAGTATTGACCACCCGACTTTCCCGTTGAAGCCGGTCAAAGAGACGTGTTCCCGGAGGGGCCTGGAGCATTCCAACCATTGCGGTGACGATCCCGCTGTTTTGAATGAAATCGATCTGCCGCTGAAAAATAGAAGGCCTGTCATTGTCAAAGCCCACAATGAAACCGCCCATCACCTGCAACCCTGAACGGTGGATAATTTTGACGCTTTCAAGCAGGTCCCGGTTTTTGTTCTGGGTTTTACGACATTCCGTCAGACTGGCTTCATCAGGCGACTCGATACCGATAAAAACCGAATCGAATCCCGCCTTTACCATCATTTCCAGGAGTTCAGGATCATCTGCCAGATTGATAGAGGCCTCCGTGAAAAAAATACATCCTTTTTTATCTTTTCGCCATTCGATCAGAGCGGGCAACAAATGCGTTTTAAGATAATGCTTGTTTCCAATAAAATTGTCGTCAACAAAAAATATACTGCCTCGCCAGCCCGAATTATAAATAAGGTCCAGCTCCGCGATAACTTGTTGTGGTGTTTTTACACGGGATCGGTGACCGAATAGTGCCGTTACATTGCAAAATTCGCAATTAAAAGGGCATCCCCTGGAAAACTGAATGTTCATGGAGGCATATCGCTTCATTTTTAACAGATTCCACGAAGGAGTCGGGGTGTCGCAAAGATCGCAGAAACCGGAAGCCCTGTAGATCTTTTTAGGCTGTCCATTTTCCAGATCCGACAGAAAAGCGGGAAGTGTCAATTCCGCTTCGTCGAGCACGAGATGATCCACCTCCTTGAATTCATCGGGTTCAGAAGTAAAAAGAGGCCCTCCGGCAATGACTTTTAAGTTGGAAGCATTGCACAGGGCGATTATTTGTTTGGCCGATTTCCGCTGAATCGCCATACCCCCTATAAAGGCCATATCCGCCCACAAAAGGTCTTTATCCGTAAGGTTATCCACATTTACATCCACAAGGCGCTTAGGCCATTCTTCCGGTAAAAGGGACGCTACCGTGAGCAGGCCAAGCGGCGGGAAGGCCGCCTTCTTTCCGATAAAACTTAAAGCATACGTGAAAGACCAAAAGGTATCGGGAAACTTTGGGT
>JAZBOS010000137.1 GCA_036351255.1 Bacteroides sp. | reverse complement strand
TCTAAAACACAGCCTAGTCCAGGTACCAACATTTATACTTCCCGAAAGCATAGTTTGGTCGAAAAGGCAAAAGATAAGCAATCCAGGAGCGCAGCGGAGTTGAGAAACCCTCCCTGACCTTTTCAAATTGCGCAGCGTCGAGCAGATCTCCTTTTAGAATATGGTTAGGTGACCAGGTTTTATTTTCTTATGGTCCTCATTTGGAATGAATTGGAAGCCTGAGGAGCCCTGACATCCTTCTGCCATGAAAGATAAAAAAGTATAGCCAAAAGAAAACCCTGGCCATATCGGTTAAAACATGCTTGCCCCCGAATCTCTGTCAGCACCCTAAACAACCGGCATAAGTCAACCCCTGAAAATAAAACGCCCATCGGGCTTTTGATAGCGATAACCCAGCCGGCCTGCCAGGGATAAGCTTACTTGCTCAGAAGATGTGATCCAGGTGGGCAAAAGCAGACCGAAGCCAAATTCCAGGTGATTGTTGCCGAAAGAAAACAGTTGATTGACCAAAATGGGAATGCCCAAATAACCAATGCCAAACTGGGCTGAGGTTTTAGATTTTTGTTTATTGATAAAGAAGCGTTCTAAATTGACAGAGCCAATAAAGGCATGCCCCAGTAATTCAGCTTGAATACTTGTCTCTTACTGAAATATTGAACTTTGGGAATCGGTACTTTGCGAAAACACCTGAATAGTCATCATTGCAAAAAGCCCTAATGCTATGAAGTTTTTCATCTTTCAGGGTTTTGGTTACTTTATTTTTTTTAGTGGAATTGGAATTTTGAAAACAAGGGCATGCCTTGAGATATGCAAGGCTTCATTTTCTTTGCTCAAGGGATATTGGTACCTGTAACCCAAAAACCCAAAGAGAGCCAAAATGATTTCACCACTCAGCCGAATATCATTTTCCAGGGTCCCGGGTTCTGTCATCATGTTGTAATATTGCTGCGAAGAAATTCCAAACATGATGCCCGGGACCTTACCCGCATAAAACCCCAGTCCTGTGGAAGCTCTTAATTTGTCATTGGGGTTCTTGAGAATTCCTGCGTAAGGGTAAAGAAGCCATGAAAATCCTCCGTCCTCGTAAGGCTCCATGATTAAGGTTGGTCCTATGTTAAATGCGTGGGATATTCCGCTGAAACTATAGTCAGTCCCAACGCCTATTTTAATATTCTGGTCCAATTTTGCCTGACCAAACGCGGGAACAACATGAAAAAGAAGGAAAAGAACAAGACACCACGGCTCTTTTTTCATGCGCTTCACATCAGTTCGTTAAAATCCAAATATAAAATAAAAATCAATAGGTTTGAACTGACGTTTAAATTTTGCTGTTTGGAGCAGAAATGAAAATCGTCTGGATGAAAATTTCTTTTTAAAGAAAAGAGAGAGGTGTTGGATTCTCTGGTCTCATTTAATTAAGTTTTGCTAAATTCCGCACAAGCTTACTGTCATGGTCCCCTTTCCCTGCTGGTCTTGTTTTTCAACCCGGAGGCCAGCCTTATGGAGCAGGGGCTCCATTCCACCATTTTTCATATATTGAAGGAAGTTGCGATGGTGTTCGCCCCCGGCAATCCATTCAATGGCGCGCGCCAGCCTGCCATATAAACTGCCAGGCATTGGCCAGGCGTAATCGGCAATGATGATGGTGGCGGCCACCCGCTTCATCTCCATCAGGACCTTCAGACCTGCTTCCGGGCTGAATTGATGAATGGCCATTGAGGTCACGGCCACATCAAAGGTCTTATCCCCAAGAGGGGAGAGGTCGATGGCATCCATTAAGCTGAAGTCTAGGCCTTTTAAATTGCCCTTCTGAGCCATTCGATTGGCTTCGGCAATTTTCGCTGCATCCAGGTCTATGCCGGTCACCTTGCAGTCCTTCTGGCTGGCGATCATCCGGGCAAGGGTGCCGTGGCCGCAGGCCACATCCAATACTAGCTGCCCTGGAGATATCTGCGAAACCACCCTTCGATGCAGCCCCTTTAGCATAGGGTCGATCAGTATCCTGTATACCATAGTTTTACTGGTTTTTTCACAATGTCATTTCCCAGGTAAAAATAAACTAAAAAACAAGGTTTTGCTCATTGGATTTATTATTGTCGTAACTTTCTAGAAACCAAAAAACAGGATATCATGAAAAAAACCTTAGTTGTCCTGATTTGCCTGCTGGCTGCAGTCGCCCTGGAGGCACAAACCATTGAACCCGCCACCTGGAGCATGTTTGAAATGACATACGTGATGGGAGAGGAGACGCAAACCTTCTCTGAGGAGATGATGAAAACCGAGGGGGCCAGCACCGATTATTTCTTTATGGAGGAAGGGAAGTTCCGCCAAACCAGCAATATGTCTGGCTCCGGAATAATGGAAACCTATGAGGGGACCTGGAAAACCGACGGCAATATGCTAATAATCACCCTGCTGATCGGGGAAAGGCAGATGGATGTGGATTATACCTGGCAGATGAAGGAGAAAGTGTTGATGCTTTCTAGAACTGCTCCTGACGGGTCAATGAAGATCGTGATGTCTTTCAGAAAGACGGCCTGACAGGAATTCCGATAGTGGGCCTTGCTTAGCCAATCCGGTTAGCAAGCCTTTTAATATAAAAGCAAGAAGCTTTGTGGAATTGCTTTGGGTTGAAACCCCTGCCAGAACTCAGCCAATTAGGTTTTTCTCATTCCACCATCTGCGATATCCCCGTATAATACAGGTCGTATCCTCCCTTGCCGCCCGGACGGTTGCTGGAAAAGATCATCAGGTTGTTCTCGAAATCCCAGTAACGCAGGGTGATGGGGCGGAATTCATCGTATTCGGTATTGATGCGATCGCCAAAGTTTTTGGCTTCCGTCCATTGTCCGTTTTTGTATTGTGAATAATACAGGTCATAACCCCCGTAGCCGCCCGGACGGTTGGATGCAAACACCAATAACTTGCCATTCACATTGGGACAGACATCATCATAATCTGTGCTGAGTGACATTTTGGTGGGGGTGGGCGAGGTTTCCGCTTCAAGGGCTGCCACCAGTCCTGAACCGGTTAGCAGCGGAACTTCAAACAAGTCGAAGGTGCCTTCCCTGTCTGAGCAGAAAATGATCTTTTCGATCTTTTCCTGGCTTTGGCTGTATTCATCGAAGTAGTAAAAATCTTCCCCGAAAAAAGAGGGATACATATCATTGGCGGATGAGTTCAGAAAGGAAATGTTCTGTGTACCCGCAATCTCCCCGCTTCCCTGGCTTTCATTGATATCACTCTCGGTCCAGACAAATTGGATGTCGTAATCTCCCTGGCAGTCGTTGGCAAACAACACCACATCAGTCCAGAACACCTTGGTATAGCTAACTTCATTTCTGAACCTCATCCAGTAGGGGCCCAGTTCATTGCAGTTGGTGTTGATGGAATCGAGCATGGGAACCAGGTAGTTGAAGACGTCCTCGCTGCCATCCGTTCCAATGGCCAGGGTACCCTTATCCTTATTCCAGTCAATGTACATATTGTCTCCAACCACATCGAATTCACCGCCCCCGCTGTTCCGGTTCGAGGAAAAATGCAGGCGGTAGCGATAATAAATAAATGGCGCGGTGGAGTTATAATCGTCGTAGGGCGAATTGACGGCCTCGAAATTGATCACTGCTTTGGGAAAACGCCCGGTGTCATATTTATGTCCAAAACAGCCTGAAAGGATGATGAACACTGCGGGGATCAGAATTTTCTTCATGGGAAAAAATTTTTGGTTTAATGAAGGAGTAAGCCCGGAGAAAATCACCTTAGCGGGGGCATTCCATTTTCCATCCAAATTTATGCCAAAGTTGGCTGGAAAATGAAGTTTTTTTTGTAATTTAATTAAATAAACAGGCAGGGGGTTCACCACCCCTGGCCTGCAAAACGAGATGTCTCATTTAACGAAATTATGATGGACCAGGCAACCCAGACCATGATCGAAAACCTGCGCAAGAATACCGGCCAAACCCTGGAAGAGTGGATCGCCCTTGTCGGGAAGGAAAACCTTGAGAAGCACGGCCAGATCATAAAGTTTCTAAAGGAAATCCATGGCTTTACGCACGGCTTCGCCAATCTTGTGGCGCTTAAGGCTAAAGGCAGCGATGCCGCTTCTGCCGGCAGCCCGGACGAGCTGCTGGAACAGCAATACAAAGGCAAGGAGCATTTCAGGCCACTGTATGAAAAATTGATGGCTGAAATAAAAAGCTGGGGCCACGACATTGAGGTGGCGCCCAAAAAAGCCTATGTGAGCCTGAGACGCAGGAAACAGTTTGCGCTTTTACAGCCTGTCACCAAAATGCGCTTTGAGGTGGGCATCATCCTGAAAGGGCAGGAGGCTTCAGGGAAACTGGAAGCCATCACCGGGGCCAATGCCATGTGCACCCATAAGATCAGCCTGGAAGGCCTTGATGAGCTGGACGGGGAAGTCTTTGACTGGCTAAGGAAAGCCTACGACAGGGCAGGATAAGGATTTGATTCTTTTTAGCAGTCCTGATTGCAATCAGGATGCAGGGATTTTTTTTCAATTTGAATGGTGGTATGGCTGATTCCAAAATGCTTTTGGAGTTCCTCCTGGAGATGGGAAAACAAGTTATCATCATATCCTGAGTGCATTACCTGGTGGTCGGTGAGGGCCACATGGGGGTGCTCATGGCCCAGAAGTGAAGGTTGTGGATGTCGCTGACTCAATTGAGTGAGAGCAGGAAATTGCAAACGTCCTTCACCTGAATGTGTTAGGGAATTGCTTCCAGGACGGGTGAAACCGAACCGGCCAATAAACTGCAGGTCACTCAGATAATGACCGCAATAACCACCAGAGCAGATGAGTTGGACCCCAGTCCATAAAAGATCTCCACGGCAATAAAGACCGCATTCAGGCCAATACCCAGGGCAAAGGCCTTGCGGTAATTCCCCCCGGAAAGGTGAAGGTGGCTGGGTGTCTGCTAAGGCTTAACGATTAATTATTTAGCCATTTCTTGAAAGCGGCCGAACGGTCAATGCTCACGATGGTCTCATATTCATCATCAGCCCTGGGCTCGAGTTCCAGCTTGACGCGGCTTCTGGAATAGGCAACCATATTGGCGATGGAAGAAATATTAACCAGGTATTTCCTGTTGATTCTGAAAAAGGAATCGGGATTAAGCATCTCTTCCAGTTTTTCCAGGGTGAAATCCACGTTGAAGGTATTTCCCTTAAAGGTTCGCAAGTAAACCCCTTTATCCAAAACAAAAAAATAGGCAACTTCGCTGACCTCAATCATTTTGATCTTTGACCCTATGGAAATGGAGAACCGCTCCCGGTACTTTTTTTCACTGTTCGTCAACAGGTTGAAAAGGGATTGCAAATCGACCTGGTTCTTGTGTAAACCGCTGAATTGCTCATATTTCTTCAAGGCTGCAGCAAGCTCTTCATGTATGATAGGCTTAAGCAGATAATCAATGCTCTTTAGCTTAAAAGCTTTTATGGCATATTCATCGAATGCGGTGGTGAAGATCACCGGACTGGAGATATTCACCTGGTCGAAAATGGCAAAACTCAGGTCGTCTTCCAGGTGGATATCCAGGAATATCAAATCTGGTTCAGGGTTTGATTTGAACCACTTTACAGACTCGGCCACCGATTCGAGTTCAGCCAATATTTCTATTCCTGGATTATAATCCAGGATCATCTTTTTTAATCGCAAAGCCGCAAAGGCTTCATCTTCTATGATTACAACTTTCATTTTTAATACGTTAGGCAATTTCGGATTCTTCAAAATTCAGCAAGGGCAGTTTGGCAATGAATTGACCATTGATTTTAATAAATTCAGGCTTTTGTTCACTCACCAGGGCATACCTCCGTTTAATGTTTTCAAGGCCAACGCCCGTTGAAACCAGCTTTGTTTCCCGCTCATTTAGGTTGTTGATGATGCTCAGGTGAAGGTTTTCGTCCACAAATATTCTAATTTTAAGGGGTTGTGCCTTTGAAAAGGTGTTGTGTTTGATGGCATTTTCAATCAACAATTGGATTGCAATGGGCAGGATCTGGTATTCAAGGAATTTCTTGTCAATATTAATCTCAACAAATAATTTCTTCATGAACCTGATTTCCAGGAGGAACAGGTATGCGTTCAGAAACTCCAGTTCTGTTTTGAGCGTAACCAAGTCCTTTTCCTTATTTTCAAGCACATAGCGGTAAACTTTTGAGAGCCGTTCGGTGAAGGATTCCGCCAGGTCGGGATCATGCTTGATGAGAGATGTCAGGACATTCAAACTATTAAAAAGGAAGTGGGGATTGACTTGTTGTTTGAGCACTTCAAACTGCGACTGGAGGTTTTCCTTTTGGACCTTTAAAAGCTGGGTGTTTGCTTCCGTAAGTTCTTTTGTGCGTTCTGCAACTCTTTGTTCAAGGGTGTTGTTAATACTTTCCAATTCTTCCTTTGCCTTTATTAATTTTAGTTCCTGCTTTTTTCGCTCAGAGATATCCACAATGATACCTCTGCGCCCCACAATTTTCTCATTTCGAATGATAGGGCTTCCGAAAACTATGACCGGACAAAGGGTCCCATCCCTTTTGATGGCCGTAAATTCACCAGGATCGGTTAAAACCCCCTGGGCGGATTTATTGAAATTCTCGATGATCCTGGGAACATCTTCTTTAATAAAACAATCCAGCGCCGAAATCCTTTGATCAGGATCATCGGGTTGGGGGCCAAAGAACTCATAGCCTGCCTTGTTTCCGTAAACCACATCTCCCTTAAGGTTCAACTCGAAAACCGGCTGGGGTAAAAAGTCCATCAGTTCCTTATATTTCAGGTCACTTTCTTTGGCAGCCAGCTCTGCTTCCTTCCTGGGGGTAATGTCAGTAATGATCCCATCCAAATACTCTAAATGCCCCTCAGGATTGTAAATGCCTTTCCCGTTTTCATTCACCCAGACCGTCTCTCCCTCGTGGTTAACAATTCTGTATTCAAATTCGTAATGCCGTTTTCCAAGAATGGCATCCTCGATTTTTTTTCTGCAATCAGCCTGATCTTCAGGGTGGATGATGGAAGCATAGGTCAGGGACTTATTCCCGATGAATTCAGAGGCATGATACCCGGAAATCTCGAAGATCTTTTCGCTGATATATTTCATGGTATAGTGGTCGTCGAGAAAGCAACGAAAGGCTGCACCAGCCAGGTTTGCAAGGATGCTGTTGAGTTGTTCACGGCTCTCCTGAAGCTCAAGGGTGACCAATTCCCGTTTTCTGATCTCCTCTGACAAGGTTTCGTTCAGCCGTTTTTCCTGGCTAATCAGTTTCTGGGCAGCCCGGTTCTTCTCTTCCTCAACCATGACCTGGGCCTCAATCATCGCTTTACCGGCAGCTTCCTTCAGCAGATCCTGCTGCAGTTTTTCCGATTCTTCTTTGGACAGGGCGCTTTCTTCGAAATATATTCTTGCCTCAAGGATTACCATGAGAAACAGGGTTAGCATGACCAGGTAATAGGCATTGTTAACAATTGTATGCGCATCGGATTCCAGCCCAAATATCACGCCCGCAGGGACGATAATTAACGGGGTAACCAGAAGGCCTGCAAGGACTGCAAAGGGAAACTGGACCATTAATCTTTTCCAGGGTCTTGCTTTCCAAGGGGCTTTTCTGTTCAGATAAAGGATAAAATAAGCAATCGGATACACAAGAATGGCTCCTGCAAGAAAAGTCAGAAGGACGCCCCTGAGAAGCCTGAATAACAGCATGACTGGTTCATTAAAGATATCCATTCGGAAAAAATACATTTGCGAAAGGACAATAAACTGGAAACTAATCGATAACAGGATCAGTAAACGGATTGCCCTCTTCAGGGGGATGTATTTGCCAATTTCCTTTGCGTTCATGTGGTTGTTATTTCCTGGTTGTGTGCTCAAAGATAATTTCAAAAGTTCATTTTATGCACTTTTCACCCGAAACATCAACGGATTAGCACGCCTTAATCCTTTCGGCTAAAGAACATTTCCTTCTTCCAGATGACGATTGCCGCGGCTACCAAAATCAGGACAAAGGTTTCAATGCATTTGGTAATTTGAGTCATCTGCAAGGCTTCCTGAGAGATGTTGATCAGGAAGTGAAACAGGATGGCGGCCGTAATGCTGCCGGAATTGGTCCTGCAAACCCAGCTGATGATAAAAGCCAGCGGTAAAATGCTGACCATAAAGTTGATGGCAAACAGCACGTTTGTTTGCAAGAGCTGGTATTGGTAATAGTCCTTGATGAAAAATAGCGGTAAGTGCCAAAAGGCCCAGAGAATGCCAAAAATGATGGTAGACTTGAAATAGTTAAGCCTTTCGTTGATGCTGTCCATGGCATAGCTTCGCCAGCCCAACTCCTCAAAACTCGCGGCAAGGAAAAGAATCAGCAGGACAGGGATTGAGCCGGCTGAAAAGGAGAAACCCTCCGAAAACCTAAGCTGATTCCACGATTGTCCAAAAAGGGTTGAGATGGCAATTGAAATGACAACCAACGCTGGCATTAACAGAAAAATGGCCGGCAGCATTGAGGGCTTTATCAGTCGCAGGTTAAAAAGTTTTTCCTTAAAGCCTTTCCTTAAGAATCTGTGTTTTGATGAATAAATCAGCCAAAGGGCAATGGCAAAAGGAGCTACTAATCCCGGGAGCATTGCCAGGATATAAAATACCTGGTTCTCTGCATTAAAACTCAGAAAGGCCGAGGTAAACCAGGATACCCAGGTGATCAGGAAGGTTAACAGGAAAAAGGTAAAGGGTTTGTAAACCCGGGTTGGGGTTAATGGATCGGTTGCCATTTTCGTTGAATGTTGGTTATCATGGAACCAAAATTATTTTATCAAAAAGGGATGTAAAAATCTAACCTTCTGAAGGTGCTTTTTTAAAGGCTGAAGGTGCCAGCAGGGGTGGTAAATGAGAAGGCCAAACGGGCATTGAGGCCTATGGCTGGGATCAAATGAACGGCTATTCCTGCCTGTGGCTGGCAGTCTTTTCAATGGCTGGCAGGATTTCATGGTCCAGAATTTCCCTGAAACGCCCGGATTCCTCAAAAAGAGGGCTGTGAGCTGAATGCTCAAACACAAAAAACCGTTTGTATGGAGCCTCCAGTCGCTCAAAATAATCGAATGACAAATCAAAATTTACAGTCAGGTCATATTTGCCGCTTATGAAAAATACCGGGACCTCTATTCCTGGAATGGATTCCGGATAATTGGCGGCCATTATCTCAGTTTGTAAATTGGTCTTATGGAGAAATGAGAATTTTGATCGCCAGATATTTATCTTTTCCTCCAGGGTATATGCCCTGCATTCCCAGGAAGGAATGAAAATGTCCCATACAATGGATTTCATGTTTCGCATGGTTCCAATTCCCAGGGCGTGCATATATTTATCACGTATCATGGACTGATGAAAAGCCAGGGCATCAGAAGGATCCTGAAGGCCGTTGAATTCTGCCAGGGCTTCCAGTGCGCGATGGTCTTTCCTTGCCGTAAATTCTTTTTGCATAAATTCAAGGGCCCTCTTCTCTGACTCTGACTGATTGGAGATCTGGGCCATTGCTATGTATGCACAGAAATGTTCAGGAGCTCTTTTCACGGCTGATAGTGCGATCGGCGTTCCTCCGGAATGTGCCAGGATAAAGATCTTTTCCTTTCCAAACCTTTTACACAGATAACGGCTGACTTCAATGGCATCGGACGTAAGCTGCTCAAGGGTCATGCTTTTTATGTCCATGCCCGGCGAATAAGAAAGGCCTCCGCCCCGTTGCTCCCAATAGCAAACCGTGAAATAATCCTCCAGGCCAGGCTTGAATTTTTCAATCAGGAAATAATTGGGGAAAGCAGGTCCTCCATGGACATATAGCAGGACCGGATTGCCCAGGTTCCTGCTTTTAATAAACATTCCCTGCTGAACGCCCCCGATGGAAACAAAAACCTTTTCCGAAAGACTTCCTCCCTTCAGGATATTGCCCTGATCATCCCTGAAAGCTTCGGGGTGCCCCGGGCTGATCAACCAGAGCATCACCACCAGGACAAAAATGAATCCCAAGAAAAGTATTAATACAGTTGCCATTGCGCTTTTTCTTTTTCTAAGGGGCCGTTTCCTTTCTTTTTTCCCTGTAGGAAGTAGACTTATCATGCTTTCAACATTGACGGGGTTTTTCTTTTTTATCCGTTTTCATCCCTGAGTTTTTTTTAATTCTTTGTTTCATAATTTTCATATGGCTTTAAGGTCCCTCCAGTTGAATGAAGCCATCCTAAGGTTCTCCCACCTTCGGCAGGAATAAGTCGGTGAGTTTTAACCCTCCCCTGTAAGAAAATACCAGGGTGATTAAAAAAAGTATTCCGTCAATACAACCCGTAAACCAGAAATCTGAAGGGAAACCCTTTTCAAAGTTCATGAAAAAAAACAGGATGACAATATAAAACAGCCTTCCAAATAAAAGGCACCCGATATTGAACGCGTATCGCCGGATATTAAAAGATGACAGGATCTGCAGGTAAGAAAAACACAAAAAGAAAGACCCCAGGAAAATGGCATAATAAGGATGTATGGCCGGGTTATCAATGGCCCGCCCGGTTCCAATGACGAAGATGTAAAGAAATCCGGCGATACCGTCCCACAATCCACCTAGGGCAAAGGCAATGGATAAAGGTTTAAGGCTGGCCTTGTTCATTTCAGAAAGTTACTTAATGGATTCCTGTGGCTGGGCGCTTAGTTTTAATGCGAGGATGAACTCTTGCAGGGATATGCCCTGATCTTCAATAAGTTCGATCAGCTTGTCCTGGGCATAGGCTGTTTTGAACGCTTCAAGGCCTGTTCTCTCGATCAGGTATTTTACAAAAACCCCGCTTATGCTGTAATTATCCATGGTGTTGAAAAAGGTGTGACCACCGGATGCCACCAGGTCGGCGGTGAGGGTTTCCATATGCCTCCTGAAGGTTTCAAGGTCCTTTGCATAAGATTCCGGGCTGAAGAAATAATCGGTGTATTGCCTGAAGCCTTCCGAGAAAAAAGGATTCGGATTCAGTCCAATGGTATTCTCAATGATGCTGTGACCTGTTTCGTGTTTAAGGATATCCTCATTGAAACCCGAGATGTGGTTAATGTTCCCGTAAGACCGGCCATAAACCGTTTGCCAGGAAGAAGCGGCGATAAACTTTTGAAGATCGGTCCGGTTTGCGTAAAAACAGGTGGTGATCCTTGGGAGATTGTCAGGAGTCACCCCAAGACTGTCACATAAATCTTCCACAAAGCGATCGAAGCGATTGGCAATCGATTCAGGGATGGAATCTGGTGGAATTTCACATGCAATTTTAACTTGAAAGAACCTTGTTTCCAGGTCCTGGCAGAAATAGGAATCCTGGAGTTCTTCCATGTTGTTTATCCTAGGAGTCGATCCGTCGTTTTTGTCATATCCGCAGAAAATTAAGTTGTTCCCCGAGAAAACATACAGTGGGTAAGCGCCCCCGGCAAGAAACCCCACGTAGATCAAAGGTTGTTCTTCACCGTTACGGCAAGTAAAAACCTTGTTGCCTGCAGGATGCATATAGTAGAAAGAATCTTCCGCTTTCTCAAAGGCTATTCCCCGGTATGAAAATCCGTGCTTTTCTATTCCGAATGGGATCTCATCCTCAAGGAGCGTTTCAAAAAGAAATACGGGACCGAAAAATTGAAT
This sequence comes from Bacteroides sp., assembly GCA_036351255.1. Classification (NCBI taxonomy): domain Bacteria; kingdom Pseudomonadati; phylum Bacteroidota; class Bacteroidia; order Bacteroidales; family Bacteroidaceae; genus Bacteroides; species Bacteroides sp. The sequence continues at coordinate 13,617 of JAZBOS010000137.1, read as the reverse complement.
GTGCCGGGCAGGGTCCATATCCTGAATTTCCTCTTCTTCAGCATACACGTATATGGGACCTTCCTGCCAGAATGAAAAGCTTTCAATCGATTTCCGGTCTGACTCCTTAACCTGATAATTCCCTGGAGTAACCACCCAAATGGTGTCGGTATTGTAAAAGTCAATCATCTGCTGCATGGTCTCATCCATTGGTTCAAAGTCAGTAGCTTGGGCCTGGACAATTATTACCGGAAATATTCCCAGAAGAAAAACTGCAGGCATAAAAAAACGCTTCATGACTGGCGGTTTATTGGGTGTCAGTGATCATATGAATGTCAATGACCCCCATCCCTTCAATGCTTTCGTATGTCAAGCGCCAGTAACCGTGGGTGGCCATGAATGTTTCGTTAACAACAAACCTGTTGGGAGAAGAAAAAACATTTGAATAAACCTCAGTTCCGTCGGGAGAAATTAGGCTGATTGCAATCTCTCCCTCTGAAATGAAAAGGTTACCCGAAAGATGTATGGTATTTGCATTTCGGCCAACATCCATGATCACCAAGCCATCAGATGACCCTGAAAAGGAAGCATCGAAGCCAAATCGTATATAAGGCTCTTTTATGCACCCTGTGAACAAGAAGGAGAGAGCCAGGAGAAATATTATTCCGCCAGTTTTAAATTTTTTCATGGTTGCAAATTTTTTTTAAGGGTGATTGGAACGTGCCGGCGAAACGCTCACCTTTCCAACGGCACTGTTGGAGATTTAAAACCTTTTTAATAAGCCTACCCGGAGTGAAAGATAGTTTTGATTGATGGTGGTAATTTCATTGTCCAGCTCAACATCTCCCGACAAATGGTTGAATTTCAGCCCGGGTGTGAGGCTCCAGTTTTTTCCCAGCTTCAAATCAACGCCTGCTGCCAGTTGCCATCCAAATCCATGGCCTGTGTCAGCGATAATGTCACCAGCGGCATTCTCGACTTCAATGTGGTTGTAAAGAGCCCCTGCCCTGAAAAAGACTGAAACTGGAATATTTTCAAGGGGATGCTTGAACTGAAGACCCATGACATAACCAGTTTCTTCAAAGCAAACATCATTTCCTGCAAAAGATTCTTCAGAGCCGAAACGGTTCCATCCCCAGCCTCCATAGATTCCCGCATGAGGCAGGAAGCGGTAATGAAAAATGCCTTCAAATCCAAATCCCGTTTGAAGGTTTAGTTCATCCGGATTGCTTGTAGCCTGGGAAATGCCCGTGCTGAATTCAAATCCGAAGTTTTTTTCTTTTTCCTGTGCAACTGTGCTCAGCGCTAGGCTTGTAAGCAACAGAATGGTAATGATTCCTTTTGTTTTCATGATTTTGAATAAAGTTTTAGATTCACGAAACAAAAGTAAAGGCAGGGGAGGAGGCTTAGAAACCGATGTCGCTGAAAGCGTGGAAATCCAGGATGAAGGTGTCCTATTAATTCCTGTTCCTGATTGAACTGGGATACCGAGTGCGACTTTCAGTTATTCGATAGGTAAATAATTATCCAAAAAAAGGGGGATCTGCTGCGCACACATCCCCCTTTTGTACTCTTAATAGCTTAAAGAGGCTTTACAGGAACACAGATGTCCACAACAAATTTTCCATCTTTGGGCTCCTCAGGGTACATCTCAAAACATGGTTTGTCATCCGGCTGGTAACCACTCGTCGGAAACCACTGCCCGAAAACCCAATCCCATGCTTGCTGAAAGTCCTGGGCTGTCAGCTCAAAGCGGGCAATAACATATTTGGCCGCTTCGATTTCCATTTTCCCGATTTCTCCCTCTACCCTTGTTTCGGGAGGAACGGTGATGCACACACTCATCCTGAGCTTGTCTCCCAGGGTCACATTGGGATCATCATGGTAAATCACCAGGGATTTGAAATCTTCGCCCCCAATGAGTCCACGGGGCCCTGCCCATGAAAACAACTTGTTCCAGATCCGCTCAAATAGCTGATCATCACCTTGATAAGGGCCAATGTGCCTAATATAGGCAAGGGTCATCTTTGGAAGGTCTTTAACCTCCACACTTTTGTTTAATTTCATTTTTGTCCTCCATTTAATTGTTCTTAATTCGGGACAAAAGTATTGGGTTGGCCGCTCTTCGTCTTGATGCGTATTGCTATCCGCTTGACTTAAATTGCTATTCTTTCCTTTTTTTATCCTGTATTGCGAAGCCGACATGTGAAAATAATTCCTGAAATTCCTGGAGAAAATGGAAATATCCGAAAATCCGCATTTGTAGGCTATTTCGGAAATACTTTCATACTTATTCGTCAGCATCAGCATGGCAGCCTTTTCAATCCTAATCCTTAAAATAAATTGAAAAGGTGTTTCTCCAACGATGGAATGAAAGATCCTGTTGAAATGAAACTTGGAAAAATTGGCTACCCCTGCCAATTCTTCAAGGGTCATTGGTTTCTCAAGATTTGTTTCAATATAATCAAAGGTTCTGTTTATTCGCGAGACGTACTCTTTATTCAATGCTTTGATTTCATCCATTTTTTGCAATATGAGCAAGTTTGGTCCTTTTTTCTTTCCTGATATTTTCAGGGGTTAAACAGGAGGCAAAATAAACCTATTTCCCTGAACGGGACTACAATTCAATATTACAAAAAACAATTAAATAAGCGATATTTTCCCGGGAATATGCTTGCCAGCCGTGGAAAGGCGATCCCTGCTTAAAAAAAAGTTTTTTCTGATGTTGGGAATGGCGATTTTCTTTTCTTGGGGAGGTGGCTGTAATGATCCATACTGCTTTTTCGGGGAAGCATTAAACCTTCAGCATCCCCCTGAAACCCCTTGCCCCATAATAGGATTCAGCGCCATTGTGGTAAATGAACACCTGGCCATAGCGGTAATCGCCAAACAAAGCCCCGCCCAGTTGCCTGATCCCATCAGGGGTCAGCAGCCAGCTTGAGGTCTTGGTGTCGAAAGGCCCAAATAGTTGAAGATGTCGGTATTGCTCCCCGTTCAACAATTCTATGTCCATTTCGTTTGCGGCATCCACAGCACTTCCGGCAGGTTTATGCTCTTTCCTGGCTTCAAGGGCTTCCCGGTCGTAGCACAGGCTCCTGCGGCCCTTTGGACTTTGGAGGGAACAATCAATAAAAATGATGGCCTTGGTCTTTTCATCAACCCCTACTACATCTGGCTCACCGCCCGTGCTTTCCATCTCATTCAGCGACCACAACTTTTCAGGATGAGCCAATAACCTATCTTGCACCTCTGCCCAGCTGATTCCCTTATGACGGTTCATGTTCTTCTCAAAGCGGGCTTTCAATAGCTCTAATAGTTTTTCCCCTTGCTTTGGGGGTAATTTTTTTTCTTTGCTTTCCATAGGATCTATGCTTTATTTTTTCCATGAGAGAATGCAGGGAATTCCTTACAGCAATTTAATCAAATTCAGGGAAAAAGAAAAAAGGAACTGACAAAACATTGGTTTACAGATCATTGTAATTATTAAATAAGAACAAAAAAATTATTTAATTTCTTTTGTCACCTCTCCGCATGTCAGCATAGAGCTCCCGAAGTAAGGGTTTCTGATTTCTTTTTCCAAGCTCAGCCAGTCAGCGCCTTTGTTGCTATCGGCCATGGGACAGTGTTGCACGTAAATGGATTCTTTGAGCGGACTAAATGCATTGGTCATTTCAATCATGGTGACAGAAGCGGTTTGGAAGGCTTCTCGCAACTGTTCAATTTCCGAGAGATGCTGAACATGTTCCAAGCTGTTGTCCAGTGTCCCGTGGTAATCCATCCAGGCATTATGGGCCTCGTCCTTAAAGAGGTTCATATCGATTTTATCCAATGCAGCCTTCATGCTGGATGCCATTTCTTGAGCTTCTTTAAAATGATCGTTGGTTAAGGCATCTTTCCACTGCAGGTATGCATCATATAAAGGCTGTAAAGCATCCCGGGCTTTTTCGTCAACAGAGAAGTTGTTTGATCCTCCTGCATCAGTTATCCCTTCATGATTTTCGGGTGATGCACTTCCTCCTGTGTCCCTGCCCCCGTGGTCGTGACCGGTCATTGCCTGTCCTCCTTCGGGGCTCATCATGCTGGGTTTCCCGGCCAGCTGTGCGGCAGCATCTATGCTGAATGTGCCGTTCACAGCAATTTCTTCCCCTTCCTGAAGCCCGCTTTCCACAATATAACTATTACCCAAGGCAGGGCCCAAAGTAATTTCACGCATGGAAAAATGAACGCCTTGTTCTGAGCCAGACTTGATGTAAACCACGGAGCGTTTACCTGTCCACATCACGGCTGTTTTTGGCACAACAAGTGAATTTTGTTTGCCGGTCAGTTCGGCTTTAAACACGCCTGAAGCAAACATTTCAGGTTTTAGTCTCCCATTGGCATTGTTATACTCTACCCTTGCTTTTGCCACCCTGGTTCTTGGATCAATCATCGGGTCGAGGTAGGAAATTGTGCCCTCAAATTTTTCTCCCGGCAGGGAAGCTATGGAGAATTCTACATGATCGCCTTTTTTTACCCATACCATGTCCGATTCATACACATCAAACAATACCCAAACTTTAGAAAGGTCGGCTATTTCATAAATGGTTTCTCCTCCACGAACATAATCGCCAAGGTTTATCATTTTTTTCGTTACATAACCTGAAACATCGGCTTGCACTGGGAATTCTTCCTGAATCCTTCCTGAATTCAGTATCCCTTCAATCTGATTATCCGAAATTTTCCAGTTTTTCAATTTTTCTTTGGCAGCAGCAAATAATTGTGGTTGTGTTTCTGCTATTTTCTGAGCTTCAAACAATTCTTCCTGGGCTGTTGCCAGATCGGGTGAATAAACATAGGCAATAGTTTGTCCCCTACTCACAAATTCACCCGTAAAATTCACCAGTAATTTCTCTATCCTCCCCGGGATATGCGATGATTGCGAATATACCAAACGTTCATCGGCTTGTATCTTCCCATTCAGACGTACCTGCTTTACCGGATTCATTTTTCCGACAAGGGCAGTACTTACACTGGCTAATTGCATGGCTGTCGGCGACATTGAAACCGCCATCGGATCTACTTCACTATCTGGCTCACCTTCCAGGGGAATCAAATCCATTCCGCAAATGGGGCAGTCGCCCGGTTCATCCTGGCGGATCTGCGGATGCATGGAGCAAGTCCAGACAGTCTCACCGGCTATTTCAGTTTCAAGGTGTTGATGGTCGTCATGCGAATTGCTATTATTGCCGCCAAAAATCAACCATCCCGCCAACAAACCAATTACCAAAGTGGCTGCGACTATAATTATTGTTTTTTTATCCGGGGTTTTCATATTTATATGCTTTTGATGTTAAGTAATTGATTTTTGCTACAGCAACCTGATATTGCGTTAAAGCCGCAGATCTCAATTTCCGGAATTTCAACAATTGTTGTTGCATCCTTAATACTTCTTCAAACTCCTTTCCTGAATTTCCATAGGAAGTAAAGAGCAAATTCAGCGATTGTTGCGATGTTTGTATTTGCTGTTCGTATAGCTTCATTAGCTGCTCCTGCTGCTGAACTTCAAACCAGGCCATCTCGTAATCTGAGGTGAGTATGTTGGCTAATTCTTCTTTCTGATAAGTATAGCTTTCCTGCATGAATTGAGCTTCTTTAACGGAAGCCTTAAACTTGTTTCTGAAAATGGGGATACTAACGCTTATCATGGGCATGAGTATATCTTTTCCATTATCGGTCAATGTCATATCGTTGCGTTCGCCCACCATGACATAATCCAGTCCAAGCCCAAATTGGGGAAGGCCCTGTTTTTGTGAAGCAAGCTCTGCGGCCTTGCCTGCCTGAAGTTTTAAATCCAGGGCTTTTAACATTGGATTTGCTGCAATCAATGAATCTTCTCTGAAATGATCTATAAGGATTTCCGGTTCCAAAGCCTCATTGATTTTGACCATTTCGTTTTCAGGCCTGTTTAGCAACATATTGAAAGTGGTCATTAGCGGTTTTTCTTTATTCCTGAGAATTCTCAGGTCGGTTTGAGCATCTTGCAGCATGATATCCACACGCAATACATCCACCATGGTTCCGGTTCCGTTTTTAAACTTTTGGGTCGCAATGGATTTATAGGATTCAAGAATGCTGATATTTTCCTCCTCAATACGAATCCACTCCTTTAATTCATATAATGGATAATATGCAGCAGCCACACGGAAAAAAAGGTTGTTTCGTGAATCAATAAAGTCTTGAAATTTGGCTTCAGCCAATAAGGCTGCGGCATCTCCCCGAGCTTTAAGGGTCCCAAGCCAGGGGAACATCTGCGTAAGCGAAAATTTTGCCCGCTGAGGGCCTACCCTTGTTTCTGCCGGTGAAAAAAAATAACCGAACGAGAAAACAGGGTCGGGTAGGGCATTCACCTGTGGCACTTTTTGTAAAGCTGCTTCATACTCTTTGAAGACAGCTTGTAAGCCCGGGTTATTGTCGGCGGCAATTTTAAAATAGTCGTCCAGTGTTTGAGCAAAACTCATCGTACTGAATAGCACTGTTATTATTATTGCAAAAGATTGTTTCATGATTTCTGTTTTTCGAGTTTGTACTCTTCACGCATGCAATAAAGCGTGGGAACAACGTAATAGGTAATTGCGGCAATGGTCATTCCTCCAAAAGCTGGAATTGCCATCGGCACCATAATGTCAGCTCCCCGACCGGTTGAAGTCAGTACCGGCAACAATGCAATTATGGTCGTTGTGGTTGTCATTACCGCAGGCCTGATTCTTCGCTCGCCGGCTTCTACGACTGCTGCCCGGATTTCTTTTATTGTTTTTGTCCGGTTTCGTTTAAAGCTTTGATCGAGATAAGTTCCCATCAACACCCCATCATCGGTGGCAAGTCCAAAAAGGGCAATAAAGCCAACCCAAACAGCTACACTCAGGTTGACGGTATGCATCTGAAAAAGGTCACGCATATTCATTCCGAAAACCGAAAAATCGGCAAACCAGCCCTGACCATATAGCCAAAGCATAAAAAACCCGCCACTAAAGGCCATGGCCACACCTGTGAAAATCATAAGTGAAGTAGTAACAGATTTAAACTGGAAGTAGAGAATCAGGAAGATAATCAACAATACAAGCGGGACAATTATTCTCAGCCGTTTTTCGGCACGCACCTGGTTTTCATAACTGCCTGAAAATTTATAATTGACCCCGGCCGGGACAATCAATTCCCCGCCATCAATTTTTTGTTGAATCAAATCCTGCGCATCGTTCACTACATCTACCTCGGCAAAGCCTTCGCGCTTGTCAAAAAGCACATAGCCAACCAAGAAAGTGTTTTCACTTTTAATAGCCTGAGGCCCGCGCACATATTCAATATCTACCAACTGATTAAGCGGGATTTGTGCCCCTGTGGGTGTTGGAATCAGGATACTGCCTAAGGTCTCGGGGTGGTCACGTAATTCCCTGGGGTAGCGCACCCTGATGGGGAAACGTCCACGCCCCTCTACAGTTGAGGATATTTTCATGCCTCCAACAGCCGTTTCAATGGTTTGTTGAACATCTTCGATGTTTAAGCCATAGCGGGAAATTTCATCGCGGTTTATATTCAGATGAATGTATGGTTTCCCCACGATGCGGTCTGCAAAGGCAGCTTCTGCTTTTACCGATGGTACTTCTTTAAGAATACTTTCCAGCTCTAATCCAAACGCCTCGATGGTTTTTAGGTCTGGTCCGAACACTTTAATCCCCATGGGCGCCCTCATCCCGGTTTGTAACATGACCAGTCGGGTTTCGATGGGTTGAAGCTTTGGCGCCGAAGTAACACCCGGGATCTTTGACACTGAGATTATCTCATTCCATATATCATCGGAGGATTTAATGTGTTCACGCCAGTTTCTGAAGTAGCTTCCCCTATTGTCAGCAATCAGGTCCGCTGACGAAATGCCAAGCGACAGTATTTCCCGGTTGCTTAGGGTGTTGCCATTCTTTAAGATAAAGCTGCCATTTTTATCTGTTTTGAACCTTTTGCGGTGTCCTTTTTCATCCAGAGCATATTCGGGTTTATAATTGATTACATTCTCGTACATGGAAACCGGTGCGGGGTCTAGCGCCGACTCTACCCTGCCTGATTTCCCTACGGCAAGTTCTACTTCGGGAATGTTTGTTAACAGCATGTCAAGCTGCCCTAACACTTTCCTGTTGTATTCAATGCCAGAATGTGGCATGGAGGTGGGCATGAGCAAGAAACTGCCTTCATCCAGGGAGGGCATAAATTCCTTCCCGATTCCGGGGAAGGTATGCACCATTCCTGACCAGACGGATGTTGTACGGATGTTCCATCCAATTTTGTCTGCCCCATTGGCAAAAAATCCGAAAACAGTATTAAAACCCAGCCATATATTTACGGCCATAAGAATAAAAAAGGCAGGGATCAGTAAAAATTTTATCTTGTTATTCAATATCCATGACAAAATCCTTTTATAGGAATATTGCAGGAAAGAAAATGCCCCTAAAATGACACCTACCAAAAGGGCAACAAATATAAAGTTGAGTAGTATGCTTTTTCCCGCGCCAAGGGGTAACCAGTATTTCGCCAATAACCATATAACTCCTGCAACCACTGCAATTAACTCGATGTTTTCCAGCGCTTTGCGGAGAAGGGGTTTTTCAAAGAGTTTTTTGTTAATAAAAAGCGGTTTAATGAATGGAATACTGCCAAAGAATATTAGCAATATGCCGGCCCAGGCAACACCAATGAATAATCCAATAACCCCTGCTACAATGAGCAATATATTCACCACAGCATGGTGACGGGGATTTTTAATTTTTATACCAAAAAACCAATGTGCTAAAGTGGGCAAAATAAAAAGCGAAACAATCAATGCCGCCACCAAAGCAAAGGTTTTGGTAAATGCCAGCGGTCCAAATAGTTTGCCTTCAGCTGCCTGCATGGTGAAAACGGGGATAAAACTCACAATGGTAGTGGAAACGGCCGTAAGAATAGCTGAACTTACTTCCGATGATCCCTTGTAGATCGTTGTTATTAACTTTTGCTCAAGTGGAGCTTCATCAAGATGTTTTACGATATTCTCCGATAAGATAATCCCCAAATCGACCATTGTCCCAATGGCAATGGCAATACCGGAAAGGGCAACTATATTGGCATCTACTCCGAAATACCGCATGGCAATAAAAACCATGAGCACGGCAATGGGTAATAAACTAGAAATGAGTATTGACGCCCTCAGGTTATAAATCATAACAATGATGACCAGAATAGTGATGAGGATCTGGAGTGACAAAGCTTCCTCCAGGGTGCCAAGTGTCTCATAAATCAATTCCGACCGGTCGTAAAAAGGGACTATGGTAAGTTGGCTTTCTACACCATTAGCCAAGGTTTTTTTGGGTAAACCGGGGGAAATTTCTTTTATTTTTTCCTTAACATTATTGATAACCTCCAATGGGTTTGCTCCGTAACGTGCGACCACTACTCCGCCTACCACTTCTGCTCCGTCTTTGTCGAGCACGCCCCTGCGCGAAGCTGGGCCAAGCGTCACTACAGCAATATCTTTTATGCGGACAGGTACATTATCGTAAACAGCCACCACGGCTTTTTCAATATCTTCTGTCTTTTTCACATACCCTAAACCGCGAACAAGATATTCAGCCTGGTTAATCTCGATTGTTTTTGCCCCAACATCACGGTTTGATTTCTGAACTGCCTGCATAACCATATGCAGAGGAATATCGTAGGCTTTTAATGCATCTGGGTTTACATCTATTTGGTATTCCTGAACATACCCCCCAACGGATGCTACTTCAGAAACACCTTCAGTGGCATTGAGTCCGTATTTCACATAGAAATCCTGAACGGTACGTATCTCATGTAAATCCCATCCTCCTGTTGGGTTCCCGTTTTTATCCCTTCCCTCCAGGGTATACCAGTACACCTGTCCCAAAGCGGTTGCGTCGGGCCCTAAGGAAGGCCGAACACCATCGGGTAATAGTCCTGAAGGGAGGGAACTCAGCTTTTCCAGGATTCGGGAACGGGACCAGTAAAACTCTATGTCTTCATCGAAAATGATATAGATACTTGAAAACCCAAAAATAGAAGAGCTCCGGATGGTTTTGACTCCGGGAATTCCTAAAAGATAGGTTGTTAACGGATATGATACCTGATCTTCAATATCTTGTGGTGAGCGTCCTTCCCAGGGGGTAAAGACAATTTGCTGGTTTTCACCAATGTCGGGTATGGCATCAACCGGTACAGGATCAGATGGCAGACCACCTGTTTGCCAGCCAAATGGAGCGGTAACAAAACCCCATGTGATCAGTCCCGCGAGAATAAGTACAGTGACCAGCTTATTCTCTAAAAAATACTTAATTATTTTATTGAGCATAATAAAATGATTTTAAATCGATTAACAACCATTTGTAAAGGTGAAACGCACCAATAACCACACTACAAATTGCAGCATGGAGTCAATAATTCATATTTAAATCAAATCAGGAAAGTTTGAAAAAGAGTTTGAATCTCTTTTTCAATGGGAGGGGAGGAATAGACGGAAAATAATGGATGATTTGTTTTTGGGGATAAGTGAAAGTTCAGGCTGTTGCAGATAAATGCTTCCGCAAAATCAACACTGAGATTAAACGGTACGCCCTCTTTTATATATTCATTGGTCGTTTGAACGGTTTGGAATTCGTTTTCGCAGCATGGAACCTGATCAAGGCGAACTTCATGATCATCACGTTTTGCCGGGATATTGCAGGATTTTTCACTATCGGGCATATTGCAGCCCAAATGGGTCTTCCCAAAAATAATCTTCGTCTCCACTGACTCTCCATGGCAAAAATGCGTCCCAATGGTCAAGGACAAATGACTTGCCAGGAGAATAAGAGACAACAATATGGAAGTAAGTTTTATCACCAATTAATTAAACACCCAATTACTAATAATGTTTTCCTTTGCTTTTACTCGGTCGTTAGACAGGCCTGTGCAGAAACTTGTTCTTCTCTGGAAATTAATCTTTTGCCTGCAACCTTTGAATATATGCTTTCATTTCTGCAATCTCCTTTTCTTGCGCCTTGATAATTTCATCTGCTAATTTTCTTACTTCAGGGTCTTTTATAGTAGCCCTTTTACTCGTAAGAATGGCAATTGAATGATGTGGAATCATTGCCTTCATATAGGTTACATCGCCGATTGGCGTTTGCGTTCTGACCAGCGTTAGAGCACTTACAAAAAGAATCAGGCTGCCTAGAAAAATAGCGATGTTTTTCTTCTTGTTTTTGTACATATTTAGCATAAACAGTAGCATGATCACTGCCATTGCAGAAATGCCCAAACAAGCCATGTAAAAACGGGTAAGACTAAAAAAAAGGTGGCCCGTTTCGTATGTATTAAGGTACATGGTTAAGTACATTGCTGTAAAGGATCCCCCCAGCATCAACAAGAATTTTGTATACTGATTCTTATTTTTGTGGTGATTATTTTCCATTTTCTTTTGTTTTGTGAAGTTACAATTATGGGCATCTCCCCTTGTGCTGGCGAGTTATTCATTAATAACGATGATAATACCAAATTAGTCACCCAAGATTTTAAGATCTGGAATGAAAAGATTGTCCTAATAATTTTTCGAAAATTAAATATAATTAAATTCTTTGAGTTTTCAAGCCTTGAAATACGATTAATTAATTCTTTTTCAGTTAAATGATTGACAAATTATGTGGTTTAAAGCTTTTATAAATGGGAAGCCGGGGGATAACGCAGGTCACCCTTTTTCTTTTTACCATAGATAAAAAACGGTGAAAGGGCCTGTATTTCAACAAACGGGTTTAGATTGGAAGGGCTAACCATTAGCGTTCATCTTTGCTTGAAATTCAGCCTGACAAGAACGCTGGTTTTAATACGCTGAAAAATACCCTGGAACCTGTTAATTGCAAGTTCTTCTCAGCCGCAGACCTAAACCTTTTGGTGTTTGCTTCTTCCCTGGCCTGCACTTATTTTTATTCAATCCCGGTCTGATTCTTGACGTGCTACCATGCAATGGTTTTATTTTTTATGATTTTCGTCAAAGTTTTCTGCAAAGCCTTGAGATTCTGCATCCATCGCTGACTTTGCTTTTTAAACAAACCGGGAAACAAGAATGCCAGGATCTTAGGCATCAGGCCATTGAATTTGCTGTACTCAACTTCAGAAAAATACCTGGTCTTTTGACCTGCAAGGGGTTCAAAACATGTGGTTTGGATATTGGTCATATGTTGATGGTCATACAAGGCCTTCTTCTCCTCCGGGAGCTTATTGGAAAGAATAGTTTCTGTAAGTTCAATAACATTTTTGCCTTGATGAAAAATGATTTTTGATCTGGCACCCGGGGTGTTAGGTGTGCCCTCCAGGTGAACAATGGATTGAAATCCATCCTGCCACTCTGCAAAATGGGCTTCATCATCCCATAACCTGATCACCTGATCAATGGGTAAGTCTAATTCAACGCTGCAATTGTATTTCATATGGATATGAGCCCGGTAATTTTTTTAAATATTTTCCAGCCTGATGTTTGAAACGCCAAAAACCCTCCTTACTGTCCCGTGGATCAGGGCAAATGGGAGAAGGACAAAACCTGCAATATGCATCCCCAGCTCATAGCCCAGGGAACTTTCTTTATAAGGTTTCCCTTTAAGCCTGGAAACCAGTGCGCTGAAGGGAATGCCATAAATATTGCCTGCTTGCATGATCTGTGCAGCTGAATAAATGATTTGGGCTTTTGCTTCCCCGTATTCATCGACCAGGGTATTATAGGCCTCAGCATTGGGTAACCCTTTCGTGTCCGCAAAATGCTGGGCAAAAAGGATGGCCTTGGCCTCCTCTTGTTTAACAAAAGCGTCGTCACCGCTGAGGAAGCTTTTGATCTCCTCCTGCGGGATTCCTTGTTTTAAAGCCATATAGGTATGGGCGTAGGAACAGGCAGCACATCCATTCACCTCCGTTACCGCCAGTTGAACCCGTTCAATCAGGCCCTGGTCTGCAAGCTTTTTTCTTTTGTTTCCTGCCATATTAGTGATGGCCCCGGGAATCTGGACAAACCCCCAATACATCTCTCCCGGGCTAAATTTCCTTTTGTATTCAGCCCTCGAACCAATGGCTTCTGGTATCTGTATTTTACCGATCATCTTGCCCACTTTTGAATATTACGCCCATCCGGAAATTCACATTTGCTCTTCAATGCTCCGGGTAATGTCTGTCTTCACTTCACCTGTATGGGCCGTCGTCTTGTTTTCAATCAGCATGATCCTGCACTCCTCCTTTGAAGAGATCCTGTGTTCCTTCCCCTTTTTTACGACATAAATATCGCCTGCCTTCATCACGAAGCCTGCTTCGCCTTCCACTTCCATGAACAGTTCTCCTTCAAGAACATAGAACAACTCATCCTCTTCCCGGTGCTTATGCAAGGGGATCTTATCCCCCCTGATCCTGGCCAGCTTTACATATACATCATTCACCTCAGCTATGATTTTTGGAGAGAAGTAATCTGTTATCTCCTGGAATTTCTTGTTCACATTCTTCAATTCTTCCAATCTGATTTCTCCTTTCTTCTTTTAATTTGAAACCGCCTTTAACCCCACAATGGATCCTATCAAAGTAGCCAGGAAGAATATCCTCAGAAAGGTAGCC
>JAZBOS010000136.1 GCA_036351255.1 Bacteroides sp. | reverse complement strand
TGATAAAGAAAGAAGGTACAATCCTTTCCCTGTATTGTTTTTTCAAAATCAGATTTATATTTTAACCATAGTTTAACCGGTGTTTAACCAATTAAAAACGGTTAAACACCGGTTAAACACCGGTTAAACCTTTTGTTTGGGTGCAATTATTATAGAATAAAGTTCGATTCAGCCAGATAAGGTTAAAGTGGGACAACACAAAAACAAACCGCCCCGGAAAAATCTTCCGGGGCGGTTGTCAAAAAAAACTGAAGCTGTAATTACTGAGATGTTAATCTTGTTTTGCCCACCACAGCGGGGTCAGAACGGCATCAGGTCCTCCGAGGAAGCCTACCGCTTGTGCATAACCAGCAGGGTTGCTGTTTTGCAGGGTTGAAGGGTAAGGCACACGTTGCGGGAAGAATGCTGTACTGCTTTCCATATAATTCGCCTGAGTTAATGCAGGTAAGGTTGAAATGGGTAATTCAACAGAGGGGTTCTCAAAGAAGGGAAGCCCAAGGCGGCGGTGGTCGCTCCAGGCCTCCAACGGCAGCCAGGGCAATTGCGAGAGATACTTCTGGGTGATGATCTTGGTCATCAGGTCGTTCTTGGTCGCACCGTTGTTATGCAAATGGTTCACTGGGTATGTAAAAGTCCAGGTGCCTTCTTCCTGGGTGTAACCATCAATATAATTCATGGTTACAGTGGCAGGGGGTTCGGCGGTATGTTCCCATTTCACGGAGGTGCCAGCCCTGTTGTAACTTTCTGACATCAGATAATCCTGCAGATATTCCGTTACCTCAAAGTAAGCAAAACTGGCTGCGATTCCTTCTTCATAGGCGGTTTTCGCGTTCATTGGCGTAGTCCAGCCTCTGACAGCCGCTTCAGCCACGAGGAAATAAGTCTCCCAAGGGCCAAAGAAAACGCGGCTGCTGGTGCTGTTGCGATAGCGATGGGCTAAACGGGGATTGGTGCCACCATAGAAAGCAAAGTTATTCCTGGAGGATTTTGGACCCCAGGCACCAAGGCAAGCTGCATTCCAGGTTCCGACACCGTCAATAGTAGCCAATACACCATTCCCATCAAGGTTCAAAAGAGTTCGGGTGGTGGTAAAAGCGCTCTGGTCCCAGGAGGGATAATGGTTAAAATCAGGATTGTCAAACCAGCCGGGGATAATAAAAGCCTTATAAGCTCTTGGATCCATCACCGGGTATAAACCATCATAAAGGAAACCAGCAGTCGGGTCGTTGGTATAAATACCATAATGCTCCTCATAACGAACACCCATGTAATCGGCGGGTTTGATTTTTTCATGGAATACTTCAGGCACCTGATCTTGGGTGGAAATACCTCCTAAACCAATATAGAGGTTATTGAGGGTGGCTGAGAGCGGTTGCGAGTTCCATTCACGCGTCATCACGCCAGTAAGGGCATCCCAGCCTGGTTTTTCAGCAACGGCAAAGGTATCGCCTGCATCGGTGATGATGGGCCCAGCCGCAGCGGCTTCAAATTCAGTTTTAGCTTTGGCAGGATCCACTTCAGAGAGTCGCATGGCCAGGCGCATCCGCATGGAGTTTCCATACTTCACCCACTTCAGATAGTCAAATCCATAAGCTTTGTCAAACTTTGCCAGATCGGCCGGGTTCTGCACATTCACATCAATTTTTGAAACGGCGTCAGCCAATTCAGCAAGCATATAGTAATAGACAGTCTGTACATCCTTGAATTCAGGGTTGGTGCCCTGGAAACCGTCAATGGGCATTGGGCCGTAATTGTCGGTGAATTCACTCATCAGATAAACACGCCAGATGCGGGCAATTTGAAGAAGGTTGTTGGTATAAGCAAAAACCACACCAGCTTCAATCTTCTCTTCAGCTATACTGACGGCAAGATTCGCCGTTTTCAGCCAACCAGAAAGATAACTGTAATTATCGATGGTCCAGCCATCATTATAACTACCTGTAGCAATAACGCCATTAACCCTGTGCTGACGGGCACCGGTTTTCCAGTAAAGGATGAATTGACGCTCGGCCACGTGAGGATCCATTTGAGCACCTGTAATGGAATTGTTAAGGAAATACTCGACCTGTACCTGCTCGAAATTGGCAGCTTTGGGGTCGGAGTTCACATCGAAGAAATCTTCCCCGCAGGACACAAACAGCAGGCTGCCCGCTGCTAATAAAAAAACTGTTCTGAGAATATTTTTCATTTTTCCCGGTTTTTAGAATGAAACATTTAAGTTAAACAGGAAGATCCTCGAGGTAGGAGGTGCCGAGTTCTCAAAGCCAATAGCGTTGGTTCTGGTGGCATACACTGATTCGGGATCAAGACCGTTCAGATGGCTCTTAAAAAGCCAAACGTTATTTGCAGATACCCCTGCATTGATACCTTGGATGGGCATTCCGGTAAACCACTTACGGGGAAGATTATAGCTCAGGTTAATATTCCTGAGACGGATACTGGTGGCATCGTATACATTGGCTTCATTAATACCAAGGTTACTGCCACTCCAGCCAATGGTGTTCCAGTATTCCTGGGCGCTAATGGCCGTCGTATTTGCACGGTAGGTGCCATCCCCATTATCGATAACCCCTTCCACTATGATATCATCGCGTTTTCCATCCGGAGCGGTGACAGCTGCCACACCAAGGCGCTGCAGATAAGCGTTGGTGGCTGAGAAAATTTCCCCGCCTAAACGGCCATCAATGGTAAATCCAAAAGAAAGCCCCTTGTAGCGGAAAGTATTGGTGAAGCCCAGCAATCCGGTGGGGTTTTGGTTCCCGAGATATTCACGCTCGGTGGTTGCAACGGGATATCCCAGTTCGGTAAGTAACAGTTCGCCGTAATGGGGGCTGTCCTCATCGGTCACACGGCGGAAAGCTGATCCGTATATGTCCCCATATCCTCCACCGACAACAGCTTCTATCCTCAAATGGTCATATCCACCAAGGAAATATTTCTCAATGTCCTCATATAAATCAACGATGGTATTTTCATTTCTGGAGAAGTTAACCTGTGCTTCCCAGTTAAACCCGTTCGGGTTTTGAAGGATGCGGCCATGGAGCATGACTTCAATACCCTGGTTCTGAATATCCCCGGCATTGATTTTACGGGAAGCAAAACCACTGAGGGGGTCCATCGGCAGGTTAATGAGCTGCCGGGTTGAATTCTGACGGTACCAGGTAAAGTCAATGCCCAAGCGATTCTGGAAGAAACGGAGGTCTGTTCCAAACTCCCTTGAAGTGATCAACTCGCTTCTTACATTGGGATCGAAAAGAATATTTCCGCTATTGGCAATGGTGTTACCCAGCGGATCGCTTCCAATACCATAGGTATTGAATAGTTGATAAGGTTCCAACGAGTTACCAACCTGTGCAAAAGAAGCACGGATCTTTCCAAAAGTAAACCAACGGGGTAGTAAAACATCCATGTTTTCAAGCATTTCTGAGAACACCAGGGTGGAGTTTACAGAGGGGTAGAAATACGAGCGGTTTTCAATACTCAGGGTAGACGACCAGTCATTGCGCATAGTAGCGTCGAGGAAGAAATAACCAGCCCAGTTAAACTGTACTAAGGCAAATACCGAGGCAATCCTTTTCTGGCTCATGCCTTCCCAAACCGAAGGATTGGAAATACCATTGTTTATGGCAAACAGGTTAGGAACTTCCAGGGGACCTGAGTTGGCACTGATATAGGAAGACTCCTGCATCATGATGTTGGTTCCGATCGTTCCTGAAACACCCAGCCTGTCAATCAGGTTGTCTTTCCCTCCGGACAGCATGCTGGAAATGTTGTGTTCAAAGAATGTTTCTTTTCCCAGGGTGTATCTGCCAGCCGGGGTGTGACGTCCACCTGCATAAAGCTTTGATTCGTAATTGGTGGTGAAAAGGTCTGAACCGGCTGAAACTTCCGCATTGAGCCAATCTGTAAAGGCATACTTCACAGAACCCTGTAAAAGAAAACGGTCGCGAATGTCAGAGTTCAGGTCGTACTTGGCGCCCCAATAGGGGTTAATGTCATTGGTGCTGTTATACCATATCATTTGACCTAACTCGTTTACAGGCGGGTCAAATTTGCGCACGTCGATCGTACGTGGCAATACATGCATGGTGTAATAGGTGTTGGAATAGTTGAACCCAAGGATCGGACGGTTTTCAGCGTTCGCATTGATATACTGAACTTTTGCATCAATGGTCCACTTGTCATCTGCACCAAAGTTTGCAACGGCTCGTGAAAGCAGATTGGTTCGAGTGAGTCCTGTGCCAGGAATTACACTTTGATCGTCGCGATGGGTAAATGAGGTGTAAACCGAAGCTTTCTCATACTGCTGCTGGAATGAAAGGGAATAATTTTGTGCAATGCCTGGCTCGAAGAAGTTTTCTACGTTATCATAGGCCGTAAAGGGAACCATTTCTCCGGTCCAGTCTTCCACCATTTGACCTTCAATGGCCGGACCCCAGCTCAATGTAGAAAGCGGGTCAAAGATTCCGGTACTTCCCTGTCCAAAACTGTTTTGTAACTCCGGGTGAGTGAAAACAGACTCAATACCCAGCGAAGCGGAGAAGGTAATTCCAAGACCGGGTTTTTTCTGTCCAGTTTTGGTGGTAATCAAAATGACCCCGTTACCCGCCCGTGAACCATAAAGGGCCGCAGCAGAGGCTCCTTTCAGAATCGAAATGCTCTCAATATCTTCAGGGTTCAGGTCAGACATACCGTTCCCAAGGTCAAGGGAAGGCTGCCAGTAGTCGTTGTTATCAGCACCTGTGAAGTTATTCATAGGTATACCATCGACAACGATCAAAGGCTGGTTGTCACCAGTCAGTGAGCTAAAACCCCTGAGGACGATTTTTGAAGAACCTGCAGGACCAGTACTGGAGCGTACGACTTCCAGACCCGAGACTTTACCGGTCAGGGAGTTCGCCAGGTTTGCTTCACCGGTTTGCACCAGGGCATCCCCGCTGACTTCCTGCATGGCATAACCCAGGGATTTCTTTTCACGAACGATCCCAAGGGCAGTAACCACAAATTCCTCAAGCATCGTTTCTTCTGGCTCAAGGACCACATTTAAGGTCCCGGCTTGGGTGATGACCACCTCTTTGGGGTTCATGCCAATGAAGGTGAACTGCAGGGTAGCGCCCTGAGGAACGCGAATGGAATAATTCCCGTTGATGTCTGATGAGACACCAACAGTGGTTCCCTTGATCACTACACTGACGCCGGGAAGCGTGGTCCCGTCAGCAGCATTGGTGACCGTACCTGTAACCAAGAGGTCCTGGCCAAAGGCAACAGTGACCAAAAACCCCATGGTCAAAACAAAAGACAGAATTTTTTTTCTCATGATTAGTTTTGTTTTGTTGGTAATTGGGTAATTGAAATTGGATTTTGGTTAATGAAAAATGGAAAAGAATTGATATTGAAGAACGTATTGCCGGACAGATCCGGGGGTCAAATATGCCAAAGCAAACATATAGCAACTCACAAATGTATAAAAAAACTAAAACGATTTAGAAAAAAATATAATTTTTTTTTAACAATTATTTAACGATTTTTTTTATTCGTTTTGTCTAATAACCTGACAGTTGCAAATCAGTCTTCGAATTTTATCCAATTCTCAAAAAATACAAGACCGGTTATTTTTTTAGTTCCAGTAAGATTTTTACAGGCCAATGATCGGAAATAAAAATATCCCCAGCCTTTACCTTGTCAACGGAATAGCCTTTAATGGAAAAGCTTTTTTTTGTAAAGATAAAATCAATGAAAGCCCCGGTGTTAGCTTCCGAAAAGCCGTTGTAAGTTTTGGGTAGCTCTGCAGTATTTTCCTCCATATTCTTAGCAAAGGTATTAATCAGTTGATTGCCTGCGAGAAACTGTTGGCTCACCAACTGATAGGTATCACTTCCGTATTCAATATTAAAGTCGCCGGTCAGGATCAGGGGCGCCTTGCCGGCGATCTGTTTCATTTTCTCAGCAATGATCTCTGCACTCAGTTGCCTGGCCTCATCACTTACATGGCTGAAGTGGGTGTTGAAAAAATACAAGGATGTCTTTGAAGGCTTATGGATCAATTTGGCCCAGGTGGTAATCCGGGGCAGCAGGGCACCGGGCCCAATACTTCCAGGTATTTCAGGGGTGTATGATAGCCAGAACTGCCCCTTGTCGGCCAGTTCAAATTCTGATTTCTTAAAGAAAACGGGTGTGTATTCACCTTGCTCCTTACCGTCATCCCTTCCCGAACCTACCCAGTCATATCCCGGAAGCATTGCTGAGAGATCTTCCACCTGGTGATGCAGGGCTTCCTGGAAACCAATGATGTCAGGGCTTTCTTCTTCCAGATACTGCTTAACCAGGGGAATGCGATTTGGCCAGGCATTGTTTCCATCGCCGGGATTGTCAAAGCGGACGTTGAAGCTAATCACCTTGATTTCAATTTCCCGTTTGGAGCAGGATAAGAACAAGAACAAGGGAAACAGCCAGATTATCAGCAGAAAAAGGCGTGTTTTCATAGAGCTGAGTTTAGAATCTTTGAATGGTTTCCAGATGGTCATCAGTCAGGTGGTTAAATGCAAAGAAGCACGCTCCTGAAGCCCCGGATTTACTTGAAATGTCCAAGGCTTGTTCCAGTTCAGCAGGAGTCAGCGAAGGGATAAACAGACCAGAATAGACTGGTTTTTTTATTTCCAGCTGAGCGATCTGCCTCTCCAGGTTTTCCCCGATCCAAGAGAGTTTTGCATTATAGAAGTTGTGGTAAAGCATCGGAAAATAAGCGTCAAGATGCCACTTTCGCCATTCTTGCCTGACACTTTCCCAGTTTGGGAAAACGGCGGCAGTAATGGGTTTATTGAAAGCTCTTGCCTGGGGTACAAGCTCATCGTTCACCAGGCTCGTAATGGAATCGTAGCGAAACTGCCTCCATTGTTCGTTTGCCGAAGGGTCCTCCAAATCCTTGAGGGGGTCGATGCCGCTTTCCTCCTTAAATTTGATTCGGCAAGTTTCGCAATAGCAATAATCGTATTCAGGGTATTCGCGGTCCTGAACAATATTGTATTTGGGTTGCAATCCTTCAGCGATGATGACATCAGGGAGCCTGACATAATCGAGATGCACCCCCGATACGCCCGGAATACTTGCCAGGGAGCGCACGTTTTCCCTGACAAATTCCTTTACGCCCGGGTTGTTGGGACACATAAAGCGGTAATAGCCCACATAAGCGGGATCGCTGTGGCTGGGTTGCCCCAGGCCATTCACTGCATACCAGTCGGGATGGTTCTCGATATGATCAGGGTTGTTATTGATCATCGTCCACATCCAGGCATGCACTTCCAGCCCGGTTTGCTGGCCCAGAGCAATTATCCGTTCGAGCAAGGGCTCTTCCACAGGCAGGCGGTCTGTCTCCCACCAGGCTTTGTGGCTGCTGTAAACCTGCAGGAAAATCCCGTCGATTCCGCTTTGCTTGATGGTCTCCAGGTGTTTCAGCCAAGTCTCGTCATCCAGCTCCCTGCCAGGCGTGACCCATACCCAGTTTTTCCACCTGGCACTTTTGTCATCCCTGAGGCAGGCAAATCCAAAAACGTTGAATGCGGCCACGCCCAGGCCCATCATCCCTGCTTTATGTAAGAAAGTCCTTCTGTGCATATTTTCTCAGGATTAATTGACGCTGGGTTTTTGAATGGGCTCATTACTTTTTACGACTACAAAAGTGGTCAGGGCATAATAAGCGTGCGGATTATCAGCAGTAGATTGGAAGTTGTTTTCCCACTCCTGGAATTCATAATTAAAGGTAAAGCTTTGGCCGTTCATAGGGTCTGCGAAGAGATCTTTCCTGACGGGCACTTCCATCCCCGGACACCAACCGGCGCGATCGGGAGTCCAGTTGCCATATTGTGGCTGAACGGCATTCTGCCCGCAACCCATGGGACCCATATCGTGATCAAACATGGCCTCGCCATTGATAGCTACTTGGTGGGTGCGGAAACACCATTCGGCGCAGCCCCTGCCACCAGGGTCCAGCGGGGTGGCGTGCCCCCATCCGGTGATGATGGTCCGCAGGCAGGTTTCTACAGCATTGGCAGGAATGCCTATGGTCTTTTGCAGCACAAAATCATGTTCTTCCCCATAGGGAACGCCGTGCAGCGAATGCTGGGCATAGTCCAGCACGTTTTGAACGGCATAATAGGGATAATCGGGATTGCCCTCGGTCACCTCAAAATCGACCGTGACCAGCCAGCCATCACTGCCCCAGGTCTCAACAAAAGAACGCAGACTGACCTCCCCGGCGAGAAGTGATTTGAAATCGGTGACATCTACAATGAAGCCCTGGGGCCTTTGGACATTGTCAACCCCGTAAGGCGTGATGTAGCGCCCAATTTCGAACCAGGTTTCTGAATCATTGTCCCAAACCTTGATGTTGGCAAAGACATCCCAGGCATTACAACCCCCGTCGGGACACCTGAGCTTGATGAACATCCTGATCTTTTCCACTTTTGTGGGATCTGCCGGGAAATTGAATGTGCCTTCGTGGGCCTGACTAAATTCGCCACCAAAGGCGTGCCTGACCGACTGAAAGGTATTTACGGTATGAATGACTGGCTTTTGATCTTCATCATCCTCTTTCTTGTCGCAGGACGAAAATAGCAAGGGCGAAGCGAAAAGTATAAGCAGGCTTAAGGAATAGAATCTTTTCATTATTTAATAATTAAACGTTTTTAGTTTTAAAGGGTTTTACCGTTAATAAAACATTCCCCTTTCTTCAAATGGATTATTGGTTTTCCATAACCGGCTGTCCTCACTGATGTGCCAGTAGGAAGTCCCGTCGGTTGACGGAAGTGAAAGCCTGAAGCGGGTTTGGGCTACATCAAAAGCGACAGGGTAGGGGGCAAAGAATTCCAGGTCGTCAGGATTCAGTTCTTCAAGGCTCCGGGCATAACGCTGGTGTTCCCAGAAGAAATTATGCTGGCGATAATACAGTTCGCGCAGGACAAACTTCAGGTATTCATCTTGATGGATGTTGAAGGCTTCTTTGCCCTCCCCGGCCTTTAATGCGGAGAACTGCACATAGCCCCAGGATTCGGGACGGTGCATGTCGATGACTCCTTGCGGCGACCATACCCAGTTGTATTCGGGATAAGGCAGGCCTGTTTCGGTTTTGATGACCTTCTGGTACAGTCCCTCGACGGCTTCGATTTGCCACTGCACCCTGGAGAAATTGATGCGCCACTGATCGCCTGCCCGGGGAGGGCGCTTTCCGGGAGCAGCTTCTTTCAATACCTTCCAGGGGAAGGCCATTTCCACGGTCCACAGGGTATCGCGGTCTGTGGGGTCATTGAGGGTGCCCCTGAGCTCTATGCCATATTTGAATCCGGCCACATCCCAGGCGCTGATGGGTTGGCCGCCATTGCGATAGGGTTTTAGGAGCATCAGATCCCAAACCGTGCCCAGAGCATTGATCTCCAACTCATAATAGTTGTGGGTATCTCCCTTGGGGTCAATGAACACTTCAAAGTTGTTCTCGTGAAAAATGATGGATTCCCTTTCTGTATAGGTAGCCCAGAGGTGAGGCTCCTCCAGTTCGGCGGCGATGTAGAAATAGTTTTCATCCCAGAGCATCTTCACCCGGGTTTGCAGAAAGGGGGACGGCTTCAGGCTGCCTTCAATGTCGGTGAAGTCTTCGGTCCAGGGCACGGCCTGCCAGTCCGCTTCATCCAGCCGGCCGTCCAGGAAAAGTTTTTGGCTTGTCCGGTATGCCACATAAGTTCTCGGAAAGGCTTCAAACAGAATCTTCTGCGAAAAGGTGCTTTCTGAAAGAATAAGAAGGGTAAGAAAGAACAGCAAATTTCTCAAGGCTGCAGGTTTTTTACATTAGTTCATTCTGAAATCGCCGTTCTCAACGCTCCAGTCGTTGCCAAAGAATCCGCTGACTATGATGCCTTCCAATCCTGAGCGGAGCCATTCGGTGCTGAATATCATCAGGTCGGGGAAGCCGGTGATGCCCGAGAAATAATTATTGGGCGCCAGGGCTTTCATCCCTTCTATGCCAGTTCCTGCCACCACACCCACGCTTGCATACTCACTGTCGGGCCGGGGATAGAGAAAGTAGGCGGCTAGGTCGTGGCCCCTGAGGCTGTAAGGCCCGAAATGAATCATCCCGGTTTCTACCTGTACGGGAGCATCCTTCAACAGCAGACTCCAGGCCTTGTTGTTCTGGGCATTGCCATAAAGGATCACATTGCGGTCAGCAAAAGCAGCGAGGGAAAAGTCGGTATCGGCCACGATGTCGATGGAGCCATTGCCGCGATAAAGGAAAGTCTCGGCATCATAGCGGGCTTTATTCCGGTACCATTCATTTTCTTCCGGACTTCCGCCAGTGGCATATACAAAGACCATATGGTTGGTAAAGGCCAGCTTGAACCCGCCATAACGCGTAGGATGCTTTTCTGCCGGTTCCGGGAGCGTGCTGATAGCCCAGCGACCGTTTTTATGAGCCAGGGTAACATCCTGGCCTTTTTCAGCTTCAATCACCTGGTCGCCGATTAAGATAACGGGATTGTTTTGAAATTCCAGCTGAGACAATTTCAGGGTGATGTTCCTGATGTTGTCAAGGGTCCCTGCAATGGTATCCTGAGTGCGTTTCAAGTCAACGGTGCTGACCTCATAATGCCTGGTCTGCTGGTTGACCACCACCCAATAGTTGCTGGCCGACACGGCTGGCGAAGCGGTGCGAAACTCAATGTGGTTCACATCCTTCACTGCAGGAATGGTGTTTTGTTTCAGAAAATCGAAAAGCAGGGGCCAGTCCATCGAATGGTCGCCATCCCAGTGGGTGGCTCCAATTTGCTCGTGGTAGCTGAAGTTGTTGTGGAAAGTTCCCAGGCGCTCACGCATCATGCGGGCCTGCTCGACAGGGACAACCATATCGGCATCGCCGTGAAGGACATACATCCCCGATTGCAGGTAATTGCGGATCAGGTTGAGCGTACGCCCGGGCATGGCGCCCCGGTAAATCATTTCAAAGTGGGGGTTTCTGGCCCGCAGCGAATCGGAAGCACTGCGGCGGTAGCCAATGATGTCGGCATAGCCTGCCGCAGGACCAACGGCGGCAAAACGGTCGGGATAGGTGGCACCCAGGAACCAGCTGCCGTGTCCCCCCATGGAATGCCCTGTCAGGTAAGTTCTGGCCGGGTCGGTGGGGTATATTTTCCTGGCGTTTTCCATCACTTCCATTGCATCCATTCGCCCCCATTCCTCCCAGTTAAAGCCAAAGGGCCTGCGGTTGGTGGGGGCTACGATGTGTGCCCAGTCCTTTTGTTTATAGGCACGGGTCTGGTTGGTGGCTTCCACCGATGCGCCGTGGGTCGAGAGAACAAAGGCCTGACCTGGCTGGTTGGAGGTTGAGGGCGCAACACTGTAATACTGCACGCTGCCGTCGATGTTGCTAACAAAGGTTCGCTCGTGGTGACGGCTTATATCCTGCTGATTCAATTCCATCTCTGCCCGGTGAACCTCATTGCCTGCGGCATCCATGAGGATCAGGGTGGCTGCCAGCTTGTCGGTACGGGTGTATCGTCGCGGGGCAGGCACCTGGAACTTAACTTTGCGGGAAGTCATCGCAATGACCTCGTCCATTGGTGTGGTAAGGCTTTCTCCGGAACGCAGCTGGCAGGTAATGGAAAAATCTTTCAGGGTTTCATGTCCGCTGTTGACCACCCTTATGGCGCCCCATTTGGCATCTTTTTCACCCCTGATGAGGGCTGGCAAGGTTTTGTCCCTTTGCGAGAAAAGGACCTCCTGTGAAGGCAAGACGATCTTTGCGCTGACGCGGGCAAACCTCCCATGGGAGAACAGGAACTGGTTCAGCCCCTTTTTTAAAGTGAAGGGAATAAGCGTATATCCAAAATCGTAATGATCGCCTTCGTGGGGCATCCCATTGATATAAGTAACCGTATGGCCCTTGGCATCGAGTAACACGCTCAGCTCCTCGGGGGATTCCAGTTCCATATAGACCCACGACCTCCCCAGGTTGCCGCTGAAAGTGCCTGCTGTATCCGCTTCTATGGCTTCCCATACCAGTTCAACGGATTCATTTTTATAGCTGTCCTTCAGCTTTTGTCCTTCAAAAGGTCTTTCGAACCGTCCTGTGGCAATTTGCCAGGCCACCACATCCTCTCCACCGGTCAAAACGGCCGGGCGGACAGATTCCCTCAGAGCAAGTCCCAAGGAAAACTGGTGGAGGATAATGCCTTCTTCGGTATTTTCCACACGGTCCTTTCCAAAATATTCAACGATATTTCCGGTTCGCTGCCCAAAACTTTCGGCGAACGGCAAAAAGAAGATAACGGAAAAAATGGCTAAGATCCTGAAGCGGGTTGTTATCATTTTGATTTTTTTTTTGCGGTTTTAAATTTTTATTATCTTGCGACCTAAATTGATTTAGGAACAAAAATAATAAACAATTTGAATTCCTCTTTTTTTAAATTTTTCCTCATCCATCAATCCGAGCAAAAAATGAAAACCCTCTTTAAAAACCCCTTGCCATTCTTGCTTCTCATCCTGATGGTCATGATTTCCTGCCAAAGAAATATATTCCCGGGTGAAAACGATTTTGCCATTGAATGGGAAGTGATCAGTAACCAGCATTCAGAAAGGCCGGCTGTTAAAGCCCGTTTTCTGGTTACTAATAATAGCCAGCTCACTTTGACCGATGACAACTGGACGCTTTACTACAATCAATCGCCAAGAGGAGTGATCGGCGCAGACGAGGCCTCCGGGGTTTTGCTTGAGCACATCAACGGCGACTGGTATCGGATTCTCCCCCTTGAAGGGTTTTCGCTGAAGCCTGGCGAGCAAATCGAAATCATTTATGAATGTGAAGCCTGGTGGATCAAGGAGGCGGATGCCCCGAAAGGACTTTACTTTGTTTTCAATGGAGAGGAAGGGGAAGAAAAGATCGTGGAAGTGAAACAATATACCATATTGCCTTTCCTGCGGCCAGAGCAGAGCAACAGACATAATATTGACAGCACCCCCTTGCCCACGCCGGAACTGGTTTATGGGGAAAACAGCAAGGCCTTCCTGATTCCTGAAGATGAGCTTTTGCCCATTATCCCCAGCCCTTTGTCAGTGCAAGGGAGTGGAGAACACATTATTCTTGACAACCCCCTGACCATTTCCTATGAAGTTGGACTGGAGGAAGAAGCGCATTGGCTTTCCAATATGATAGAAAATCATACGGGTCAGTCCATCCGCATTCTGGAACCCACTTCCAGTGCCCAGGCTTCCGTTGTTCTTTCGCTCGATGATTTTGAGATCCAGGGGAAAACAACAGAGGGCTATCGCCTCGAAGTGAGCGATGATCAGGTCATTCGCATTGAAGGCAACGACCGTGCAGGCGTGTTTTATGGGATGCAGAGCCTGGTGGCCCTGCTTCCGGTGGAAGTGATTTTGAAAGAAACCGATGAAATTTCTCTGCCGGTAATCCGCATCGAAGATGCCCCCCGCTTTGGTTACCGCGGGTTGCACATTGACGTGTCGCGCAACTTCCAGAAAAAGGAAAATATTCTGAAGGTGATCGACTTAATGGCCTTTTACAAATTGAACGTATTGCACTTTCACCTGACTGACGACGAAGGCTGGCGGCTTGAAATCCCTGCTCTCCCCGAACTGACGGAAGTGGGCAGTAAGCGCGGGCACACCACGATAGATGCCCCTGCACTGCATCCGGCCTATGGATCAGGTCCGTTTGCGGATGCTACCGACAGTTGGGGCAATGGATACTATTCCCGTGAAGATTACCTTGAGATCCTGAGATATGCCACCCAAAGGCATATCCAGATCATCCCCGAGATCAATATGCCGGGGCATTCGCGGGCAGCCATCAAGGCCATGGAGGCACGTTATGAGAAGTTCATGGCTGAAGGCAAGGAGGACGCTGCCAACGAATTCCGCCTGATAGACCCTGAAGAAACCTCAGAATATTACACGGCCCAGAGCTTCAGGGACAACGTGGTGAATGTGGCCCGCGAGTCTGCCTATCATTTCCTGGAAACCGTTCTCGATGAAGTCATCGCCATGTACGAAGAAGCCGATGCGCCACTCGACATTGTTAACATTGGCGGGGATGAAGTGCCTGGCGGGGCTTGGACCCAATCCCCCATGGTGGATGCACTGATCAAAGAGAAAGGACTGACAGGCGCCCACGAAAACATGCAAGCCTATTTCTCGGGGCGTGCCCTCGAGATTTTCAAGGAAAGAAATCTAAAAATGGCAGGTTGGGAAGAAATGGCCATGATCAGGGATGAGAACGGGAGGCATGTGGTGAATCCTGCCCTGGCTGGCGGGCATGTTATTCCTAACGCCTGGAACAGCCTCTGGGGTCAGCAGGACCTGGCCTATCGCTTTGCCAATGCTGGTTATCCTGTGATTCTGAGTCACGTCACCAACTTTTATTTCGATCTGGCCTATAACAAAGACCCTAAAGAGCCTGGCCTTTACTGGGGTGGTTTCGTGAAGACCCGCGATGCCTGGCATTACAGCCCTTTCAACGTGTTCACAACCAACCTTCGCGACAATATGGGGAATGCGGTGGATCCCGAAATTGCCTATGCTTCAATGGAACGCCTGAAGCCTGAAGCCCGTGCCAACATCCTGGGCATCCAGGCACAACTGTGGGCTGAAACCATTTTCGGCCCGGAAATGATGGAATATTATCTCCTGCCCAAGCTGATCGGACTGTCTGAAACGGTCTGGGGGGCAGAAAGGATTTGGGAAAATAATCCCGACCCAGTTTCGCGTGCCCAGCAGGTGGAAGCTGGCTGGAATATTTTTGCCAATACCCTGGCCAGGCGTGAATTGCCCAGGCTTTCGAGGCTTTTTGGAGGTTTTAATTACCGCATTCCCCTGCCCGGAGCCATCATTCAGGATGGGAAACTGCAGGCCAATGTCGAATTTCCCGGGCTGGTGATCCGATATACCTTCGATGGACAGGATCCTTCCCTCGAGTCGGAAGAATACACTGGTCCCGTTGAGGTAAATGCTCCTGTCGTAAAGCTCAGGGCATTCGACCACTCAGGAAAGGGAAGCAGGGTGGTGGAAATAAAAAGTGAAGAATGAAAAATGAATAACTGCCTGAAATTTAAATTTTTAGTTTAAAATATTTTTTGTTTGAAAAATGTTTTTTTTCATCCTATTCTTTTAATTCATTGCGGGACCATGGTCGTATCATGGTCGTGTATGGGTCTTTCCTGGTTCGGCTGCACACGACCAAGGTAGGTCGATGGCAGGTATTTGGTGAGGGGTTGAACGTGAAATGAAAAAGGAAGAATGAAAAACGAAAAATGAGGAGGAAGGGATTTGAATGAGAGATCGGGTTGGAAAGGCTGAAGCTCATTCCTGGCGAATTGTATAGACTTATGAAAAATACTTAATATAATTTTTGGGAATACATGGAATACACGAAAGGTAAATTGTTCTGGTTGGTCTTGCTGAGGATGGCGATTGGCTGGCATTTCTTTTATGAGGGGATGGTGAAGGTGCTGAATCCGGCCTGGACCGCCAAGGCCTATCTGATGGATTCAGGTGGGTTTTTGAAGCCTTTCTTTGAATGGATCGCCTTCAACCCATCGTTGCTGGCAGTGAGCGATTTTATCAATGCCTGGGGGCTGGCCCTGATCGGGTTTTTCCTGCTGCTGGGCTGGCTGGTAAAACCTGCTGCCATTGGGGGGATGATCCTGCTGGGCTTGTATTATTTCTCACACCCGCCATTTCCGGGCATAGAATATCTTTTCCCTGTGGATGGCAGTTACTTTGTCATTGACAAGACCCTCGTGGAACTGTTGGCTCTTGGGGTGGTGCTTAGTTTTCCAACAGCTCACCTTGTGGGGCTTGAAAGGTTGTTAAAGAAATCAGGAACATTTTCTTCAAAATCATATGGATCAGGAAAACAAGGATAAAAAGGATAAAAAAGATAAAAAGGGTAAGGCCTCTGAGCAAGGTAGTCAGTTTAACCGGCGTGACATTCTGAAAGGGCTGGCTGC
Source organism: Bacteroides sp. (assembly GCA_036351255.1). Lineage (NCBI taxonomy): Bacteria > Pseudomonadati > Bacteroidota > Bacteroidia > Bacteroidales > Bacteroidaceae > Bacteroides > Bacteroides sp. The sequence continues at coordinate 38,250 of JAZBOS010000136.1, read as the reverse complement.
AGTTCCGGCATTCGGGCTATTGGGATATGGACTGATCAAGAATCTTGGGGAATTGAAAGCAAACCGTCTGGATTTGCTGGGCGGGGATGATTCCATCATTCCCAAAGGGGTCCCCCAGGTAGCGGGGGGCGAAACCCTGCGGCTGGGGTTCGTCGGCACCGGGGGTCGCGGCGTTTACCTCCTCAAGGCGCTTGGCTTTCTGCATCCCTCACGGATTGATGAGTACTCGGAATGGGCCAGGACCAACAAGTACTGGAAGGAATATATGGAGGATTTTTATGCCCAGGATCACCTCAATGTAAGGATCACGGCGGTTTGCGATGTGTTTGATAAAAACGCGCAAAACGGAATGGAGGCAGGGGCCAATCTGCACCGCAATGGCACAAATGGTGATATGGAGGCTCCATCAAAAAGATACAGGACCTACCAGGAACTTTGTGCTGCTCCCGATGTGGATGCCATTGTTATTGCCACGCCCGATCATCTTCATGTACCGGTTGTCCTGGAGGCCGCCCGTCACGGCAAGCACGTTTATTGCGAAAAACCACTTTCGTGGACCGTGGAAGAGACCTTCGAAGTGCGGGAAGTAGTGAAGGATACGGGCATTGTATTCCAGCTGGGACACCAGGGAAGACAGACCGACAGTTACCAGGTGGCCAGGTCGCTCATCGAGCGGGATGTGATCGGGAAAATCTCGCTCATAGAGGTTTGTACCAACCGAAACGACCCTAACGGCGCCTGGGTGTACGACATTGACCCCGATGCCAATGCAGGCAATATCGACTGGAAACAGTTCATTGGCCCGGCGCCCTGGCACGACTTTAGTCTGGAACGCTTCTTTCGCTGGCGCTGCTGGTGGGATTACAGCACCGGACTGAGTGGCGACCTTTTTACGCACGAATACGATGCACTTAACCAGATCCTTGACTTGGGTATCCCGCAATCGGCTATGGCATCAGGAGGTATTTATTTTTATAAAGACGGACGTACCGTGCCCGATGTGCTGAATATGGCTTTTGAATATCCGGGACTCGACCTGACCCTGCTTTACAGTGCCACCCTGGCCAGCGAGAAGAAACGCGGCAAGGTGATCATGGGGCACGATGCCTATATGGAACTGGATGAGACCCTGCTGATCATGGCGGATCCAAAATCGACCCGTTACGCCGAAAAGATCAGCCAGGGGCTGATAGAACCACACCAGCCTTTGTTTTCCTACGTCCCCGGACAGGACAAGGTGGATGCCATTACCTCGCCCACCGAGAAATACTTTGCCGAAAGGGGATTGCTTTATACATACCGCGACGGCAAAACCTATGACACTTCGCATCTTCACCTGCGCGAATGGATCAACTGCATCAGGAAAGGCGACGGCTCACAGCCCAGCTGTGACATCGACCAGGCTTTCGAAGAGGCTATCACCGCCCATATGGGAACGATTTCCTATCACGAGGGACGCAAGGCGCATTGGGATTCCGTGAATGAACAAATCGTATGATGGGATGAAAAAGGAAAAACAGGCAGTCATTCGGACTGCAGTAATAGGATACGGCTTATCGGGGCGGGTCTTTCACACGCCCTTTGTGGACAGGCATCCTGACTTTGAGCTGCACACCATAGTGACTTCAGGAGATGAGGCAGGAAAAGTATACCCCTCCGCCAGCATCATCCAAAGCTATGAGGAGATGCTCGGGGATGCCTCCATTGACCTGGTGGTGCTTGCCACCCCGCACCCGTTGCATTATGACCAGGCCATGGCTGCCCTGGAGGCGGGAAAGCACCTGATCATTGAGAAGCCTGTGACCATGAGCAGTAAGGATATGCAAAAAATTGCAGACCGAAGCCAGACCTGCGGCAAGATGGTGTTTCCATATCACAACCGTCGCTGGGACGGGGACTTTATGACCCTGCAGCAAATCATAAGGGAAGGCCGTCTGGGAGAGGTGCTGGATTTTGAATCGCATTTCGATCGTTACCAGCCGAAAGTTTCCCGGGCAGAATGGCGGTATACGCAGGCAGAGGGTGGCGGCACCCTTTATGACCTGGGCCCTCATCTCATTGACCAGGCCGTTTGCCTGTTTGGCAAGCCCCAGGCGGTATGGTGCCTGTTGCATTTTCAGCGGGAAGGTAGCCTTGCAAACGACAGTTTCGACATGAAACTGATCTATCCCAGGACAACCGCTACGCTTCAGGCCAGCGTTTTTGTCCGCGAGACAGGTCCACGGTTCCAGGTGCACGGCACCCTTGGTTCCTATGTTAAATATGGCCTGGATGTTCAGGAGGCAGCCTTGAAAAAAGGAAAAAAACCTGACGGTGCAGGTTTTGGCTGGGAGTCAAGGAGAATGTTCGGCGTTTTGAATTCAGTGGCTGGCAAAGAACCTCTGAAAATAAAATATCCAACACTGCCTGGCCATTATATGGGCTTTTACGAAGATGTGCTGGCATCCCTCAGGGGAGAGATGGCTCAGAAAGTTTCTGTTGAAGATGCCATTCTGAATCTGCAAATCATTGAGGCGGCCATCTTGAGTCATAACCAAAAAAGTGTCATAAATTTATAGATCGTTATGAACTCATCCCTTTATGATTCAGTCCACTCACCAAACAATCAGCCTTTGGCCACACGCAGGGAGTTTTTTCAGTCACTGAAGTTACTATCCCTTGGGGTTGTTTTGCCTGGTTGTGCCATAAGGTCTTCCGGTGATGGAGTTTCCAAAGAAAAGAAAGAACTGGGGGCTCAGCTATGGTCGGTAAGGGACCTTATCGGCACGAACCTCAGTGGTACCCTGGAAGCACTCAGCAGAATGGGGTTTTCAGGGATTGAGCCTTATGACTATGATGGCAGTTTTTATGGCATCCCTGCTAAGGAATTTAATAGGATGTGTGACGAGTTGGATCTGGAAATTTATGCAACGCATACGGGAATTACGATTGACAATGCCCGGGAATATGCAGAAACGGCCGCAGCCATTGGTATGCGTTTCCTTGTCCTGCCCTCATTCAAGGGCCGCCCGGCAGATACAATTGATGACTTTAAGGCTACTGCAGAGGAAATGAACCGGATAGGGGAGGTCTGCAATGAATTTGGGGTTCGCTTTGCCTACCATAACCATGAATTTGAGTTAAGAAAAATAGAAGATGTATTACCCTATGATGTCCTGCTCAGCGAAACCGAAGCAGGACTTGTATCCTTCCAGGCCGACACCTATTTCTTTGCCAGGGAAAAATTAGATCCGATTCCCTTTTTCGATAAATACGCTGGAAGGTTTTCGATGCTACACTTGAAAGATGTTGATTTTACAGGTAACAGTTGCATTATTGGCAACGGAATCATTGATTTTAAGACGGTGCTTTCTTCAGCCCGAAAGGCGGGGGTTGAATTGCTGATCTATGAGCAGGAGGAATGCTCGGAAGGGACATCGCTACATTGTGCTGAACAGAGTCTTCGTTATATTCATTCACACCTATTAAAAAACCAGAACCATGGAAGAAAATGACAACCAAAGCAATGGCATGGACCGGAGGAAGTTTATCCGCAATGCGGCTGTGGCATCAGCAGGCTTTATGATCATGCCCAGCCACGTGGTATCGGGGCTGGGCCATCGCATGCCCAGCGATAAGCTGAACATCGTGGGGGTAGGCGTCGGGGGTCGCGGTGGCGGCGTTATCAGGGCCGTGAGCAGCGAAAACATTGTGGCCCTGTGTGATGTGGACTGGAAATATGCCGGCAAGATCATGGGCGAATATCCCAATGCCAAAAAATATTATGACTGGCGCAGGATGTTCGATGAGATGAAGGACAGCATTGATGCCGTCGTGGTTGGCACGCCTGATCATACGCACGCCATCATCAGCATCAACGCGATGAAAATGGGCAAACACGTGTACTGCGAGAAACCGCTGACCCACTCGGTATGGGAGTCGCGTGAGATGACGCGTATTGCAAGAGATTATAAGGTGGCTACACAGATGGGCAACCAGGGGAATTCAGGAGAGGGCATACGCCAGACCTGCGAATGGATCTGGGATGGCGCCATTGGCGAGGTCAGGGAGGCACACGCCTGGACCAACCGTCCCATCTGGCCGCAAGGACTGGAAAGGCCTACGGATGTACACCCCGTCCCTGATACGCTTAACTGGGACCTCTTCCTGGGGCCTGCGCCTTACCGGCCCTATCATCCTATTTATACGCCATGGAACTGGCGTGGATGGTGGGATTTTGGTACGGGAGCCCTGGGTGACATGGCCTGCCATATCATGGACCCGATCTTTATGGGTCTTAAACTGAAATATCCAACGCGGGTTCAGGGGAGTTCCTCTTTGTTTAACACCGAATCACCACCTCTGGCTGAAGTGGTTAAGTTTGTATTCCCCGAAAGGGAGAACTTCAGGAATATCGCAATGCCTGAGGTATCTGTCACATGGTGGGACGGGGGTTTATTGCCTCCCCGGCCGGAAGAATTACCCGATGGAGAAACCATGGGACGCGATCCCGATGGGGGTTGCCTGTTCATTGGCAGCAAAGGCAAGATCATGACGGGTTGCTATGGCAAAAACCCATTCCTGCTGCCGCTTGATTATGACAAAAATTATCAAAGACCTGCACCTGTGCTTCGCAGGGTTCCCACCAGCCACGAAATGGACTGGGTACGTGCTTGTAAGGAAAGCCCGGAGAACAGGGTAGAGGCAAGCTCCTATTTCGGGTATTCAGGCCCCATGAATGAAATGGTGGCGATGGGTGTGGTAGCCGTAAGGTTACAGGACCTCAAAAGGGAGCTGCAATGGGATGGCGAAAACATGCGCTTCACCAATATTGGCGATAATGACGAGATCCGGGTGGTGCAGAGCGATAAATTTGAGGTTATCGACGGGCACCCCCATTTCGATACCCGGCACGAAACGATGAATGCCAAACAAGCTGCTGAAGAATATATCAGGCATACTTACAGGGCAGGATGGACCCTTTAACGATTTTATTTTACAGTAAATTTCACTTACAAACCAAAATTAGAGAGCAAATGAAAAAATTATTTTTTTTATTGATGGTTGTCATGGGCCTGGTTGCCTGCGGCGGACAACAACAGCAAGCGGAAACAGAAGCCGAAGAAGTCATTGTGGCTGACAACACCCTGAGCGAGCAAGAGATTGCTGATGGCTGGATGTTGCTGTTCGACGGGGAAACCCCCGGGGAATGGCGTGGCTACAACAAGGATATTTTCCCTACAGGATGGGAAGTGGCCGATGGAATGCTTCGTTGCTTTAGTTCGGGCAGGGGAGAAGCGGGCGGCCTGGAAGGGGGCGACATTATTTATGACGAGAAGTTTTCAAATTTTGAACTTTCGCTTGAGTGGAAGATCTCTCCCGGTGGCAATAGCGGTATTTTATACCTGGCCCAGGAACGGCCCGATATGGTGATCTGGCATACTGCCCCTGAATACCAGGTGCTGGATAATACCACCCATCCCGATGGCCGGGATGGGATTCACAGTGCCGGAGCGCTTTATGATATGATTGGTGTAGCCCAGGATAAAGTGAAGCCTGTGGGAGAATGGAACCAGACCCGTATTTTGGTTTACAAAGGCTTGGTGGAACACTGGCTCAATGGTGAAAAAGTAGTGGAATACCATTTGTGGACGCCTGAATGGAATGAAATGGTGGCCAATAGCAAGTTCCCACCTTACAATCCCGATTGGGCAGATGTTGCCCAGGAAGGCTTTATCGGGCTGCAAGACCACGGCGACGATGTCTGGTACAAAAATATTAAGTTGAGAAAACTTTAGCGATCGCTGGCAATGGCAAGGCTGGCTAATACCGAGCCGGTCTTGCCTTTCCGTTGGTGAAAAGAAGGGGGTAACAAAGTTATGGAAAGGTTATTAAAAAAATTTTTGGAGCCAACATTTTTGATCTTGATAGCCGGTATTTTGGTTTTCAGTGGCTGCGGTCAGCGGTCAGAAATGCCAGAGGCTCAGATGGTCGTCCTGATCGGGATTGATGGAATGAGCATATTGGGCTTCCAAAGGGCTGCCACGCCAAACCTTGATAATCTGGTCAGGAAAGGGGCCTTATCGTTTAAGACCCGCAGTGTCATGCCTTCTGTCAGTGGTCCCAACTGGGCATCGCACCTGATGGGAGCCGGACCTGAGCAGCACGCGGTGACCATGAATGGCTGGACCAGGGAAACCTCAAAGATACCCCCAGCTGATACCGACGAGGATGGCTACTTTCCATCGGTTTTTTCAGTCATAAGGCAACAAATTCCCCAGGCTCGGTTGGGTTTTTTCTACGACTGGGATGCCCTAATGTTTTTCACCAATCCCAAAAACATTGACAAGATTGTATACGCAGAATCGTTTCCCGGGACCTTTGAAATGGCTACCCCATGGATTATTGAGAACCAACCCGAATTTACTTTCATATACGTGGGACACCCCGATGAGGTTGGACATGAATTTAAGTGGGAATCTCCAGAGTATATCCGGTCGCTCGTGGAAGTGGATGCAGCTATCGGGGAACTTTTCAGGCAACTGAAAGAAGCAAGACTGTTTGAAAAAATTCATTTTATTGTGGTCTCTGATCACGGCGGAATTGAATACGGGCATGGGGGAATCAGCCAGGAGGAAATGGTGATTCCATGGATGATCTCGGGACCAGGAGTTATTAGGGACCGTATGATCGAGCAGCCCAACGATGTATATAATACCGCTTCGACTATTGTTTCACTGCTGGGCCTTGAGCAACCCGTTTCCTGGATTGGCCGGCCTGTTTTTGGAGCCTTTAAGGGCTCTGATTTATCAAAACAAAATACCAATGCCTATGTGCAGGATCCGGTAGCCAATATCAAAAGCGGTCTCTACACCTCGGCCGAATATCTTTCGCTATCTGTTCATTATCCTGAGGCTGAGATAAGATTTACAATGGATGGCAGTAATCCCGGTGAAGATTCTGAATTGTACCGGGAGCCTCTGTTTATTGACAAAGACACCCGGGTTAAAGCGATGGCTTTCCGGGAAACATTCCGGAGCCGCATTACAGAAGCCTATATAAAGCTGGTGCTTCCGGTCGAAAAAATTCACCTCAGGCCTATGCCCTGTCAGAAATACTTTTCTGAGGGAGCAGAAACCCTAATCAACCGGGTTATTGCCTCGGGTGAGTTTACTGATGGCCAATGGTTGGGTTTTGAGAGCAAGGATATAGAAGCGACCTTAGACTTACCGAAGATTTCAGCTATCAGCACACTTACCGTCGGGTACCTGAATAATCCCTTTTCCTGGATCTTTCCGCCCACCTTTATCAACATACAGGGGTCGGTTGATGGGGAAACGTTTTTTGATTTGGGGAATTTTGATGAAACCCAAATAACGGCTCAGGCTAAAGCCGGCCGCAATGAACTCCGTTTAATGCTGCCAGCATCGGTGGATGTGAAGTATATACGGGTAAATGCTGGCAATGCAGGGGTTTGCCCACCCGGCCATTCCGGGGAAGGAAAGCCCGCCTGGCTTTTCGTTGATGAAATTTTAATTCAATAATCATTTTGCTATGTATAAATTATGGAAAAGGCTCAGCAAGCCCTTAATGCAAACAGTTTTTTTTGTTTTGCTGTTTTCGGGTTTTGCAGCAATGAGTCAGGACGCTCAGCTGGAAGAGACCTGGGAATCCCTGCGGTCACGCCCCTATCCGCAATGGTTCAGGGATGCCAAGCTGGGTGTTTTCATCCATTGGGGGGTGTATTCGGTACCATCCTATGGGGGACCTGAATCTTATGCTGAATGGTATCTGCGGGGCTTGCAGGCAGGTGCCCAGAACCGTATTGACTTCATGAAAAAATACTGGGGTGAGGACTTTGAATACAAGGATTTTGCGCCCCTGCTGAAGGCTGAACTGTTTGATGCTGACGAATGGGCTGAGATCTTTGAAAATGCAGGTGCAAAATACATCATCCTGGTGAGCAAGCACCATGATGGGTATTGCCTGTGGCCCAGTGCCTATGCACCTGGTTGGAACAGCGTGGAAGTTGGCCCGCATAGGGATATTGTAGGCGAGGTGGCTGAAGCTGTTCGGAAAAAAGACATTCGTTTTGGGTTATACTATTCTCTGCCGGAGTGGAATAATCCATTGCACCAATGGTATATTGACCCTCACGATTCCATCCATCCCTATATCGAGCAGCATATGATTCCCCAGTTTAAGGAAGTGATCGGGACTTATAAGCCCCAGGTCCTTTTCACGGATGGAGAGTGGTTTCATACGGCGGAGGACTGGCACGCCCGCGAGCTTATTGCCTGGTATTACAACCTGGTGGGGCCTGATGCAATTGTTAACGACCGCTGGGGGCACGGGGCAGACATTGGTTTCATCACTCCCGAATACAGTTCGGGAAGTATTAAGACCGACCGGCCTTGGGCAGAGGTACGGGGGTTGGGTCGGAGCTTTGGACTGAACCGCAACGAGAAGCTGGATGCTTACATGAGCCCTGAAGAACTGATTCATTTCTTTGTCAGGGCAGTTGCCAACGGGGGCGGCATCACCATCAACGTTGGACCTGCTGCTGATGGAAAGATTCCGCTCCTGCAACAGGAACGCCTGGAGCAACTGGGCGCCTGGATAGGAGTGAACGAAGAAGCCATTTATGCCTCTGAGCCCTGGATCAAGACAGGGGAGGAGCGTGAAGTCATAGTAAAGCGCATTGATCCGCAGATTGATTTTAACTGGGTGCGCAATTCGCCTGTCAGGGGCATTGCGGAAGACCATTTTACTGCGACTTGGACCGGTTTTCTGCAGCCCGATTTCAGTGAGGAATATCATTTTTCGGCGGTGGCCGACGACGGGATGCGCCTGTATGTGGATGGCCGGCTCGTGCTGGATCTTTGGGAGCAACAGGCTGAAGGCACCCAGTCAGAAGCAATGCGTGAAGGGCAGGGTATATTGATGGAAGGTAGGATTCGGTTGGAGAAAGGTCAGAAATATCCCATCAAGGTTGAGTTCAGGGAAAACCTTCAGAATGCGAACCTGAGCCTTTTCTGGGAGAGTCCTTCCCTAAGCAGGGAAATAATCCCGCAGAAAAACCTTTTCTCAGAAACAGACCTGGCGCAAGGCGATGGATTGATGGGGGCTTATCTTTCCTTGAAACAATACCTGGTATATACTGCCAATCATGGCAATCTTTATGCTATCAGTCTGGAATGGCCTGATGATGAACTGGTTCTTCCCATAAAGGAACCAGTTCCAGGAACCCGCATTTCATTGCTTGGCAGGGAAGGGGCTCTGCCCTGGAAATTCGAGGATGGACTGCTGACAATTGACGTCAGCAAAATTAAGTATAACGAAATGCCAGGCCATCATGCCTGGTCCTTTAAAATTGAAAGCTATGAATAAATCTGGATTTTTTACCTTCGTGCTTCTGGGAAGCCTATTGCTTTCGTGCAACCCACAGCCAAAACAAACCGAAATAAGCATCATCCCCAAACCTGTGGAGATGGAACTGGTTTCCGGAGGTTTTAACATTAAACCAGGGACCCCTCTGGTGTATCTGGATCCATCCCTGGAAGGAATGGCCAGGATTGCTTCGGGATTATGGGCCGATTACCTTGGATTTGAACTGAAGCCTGCCTTAACGGAAGAATCATTGGAGAGCGGCAGTATTGCGTTTTTCCTGAATGCCTTAACAGATGAGGAATTGGACGAAGAAGGGTATCTGCTGGAAATTGGCAAGGATGGAATAAAGATAAATGCCAATAAACCTGCAGGGATCCTTTACGGAATTCAGAGCCTTTACCAGGTTTTGAGCACTCATCCTGAGGGTAAACTGCCTGGGTTAAACATAAAGGATTACCCCCGTTTCGGCTACCGGGGAATGCATCTGGACGTGTCTCGTCATTTCCATCCCATTGAATTCATTTACAAAATCATTGACCAGTTGGCGATGCACAAGCTCAATGTGTTTCACTGGCATCTGGTGGATGACCAGGGTTGGAGGTTGGAGATCAAACAATACCCGAAGCTTACCGAGGTAGGGGCCTGGCGTGTGGATCTGTCACACCTGCACTGGAATGCACGCCCTGTGATCTTTGACCCGGAGAATTCCACTTACGGGGGTTATTATACCCAGGAAGAGGTGAAGGCCCTAGTTGCCTATGCTGCTGAGCGCAACGTAACGGTTATTCCTGAAATTGAAATGCCCGCACACGTCATGTCGGCTTTGGCAGCCTATCCTGAATATTCCTGTTCCGGCGGGAACGTAGGCGTTCCATCAGGCGGGGTTTGGCCCATCACGCATATTTACTGCGCAGGGAACGACGGCACCTTTGAATTTCTTGAAAACATTCTGAAGGAAGTGATTGAGCTGTTTCCTTCCACCTATATTCACATCGGGGGAGATGAAGCTGATAAATCGAGCTGGAAGGTCTGCCCGAAATGCCAGGCGCGCATTCGGGAAGAAGGGCTGGCCAATGAAGAAGAATTGCAGAGTTATTTCATTCACCGGATAGAGGAATTCCTCAATGCTCACGGGCGCCGCATCATTGGCTGGGATGAGATCCTTGAAGGCGGACTGGCGCCCAATGCCACCGTGATGTCGTGGAGGGGAGAAGCCGGTGGTATTGAAGCCGCAAAGATGGGGCACGATGTGGTAATGACCCCCGGGAGCCCTCTTTATTTCGACCATTACCAGGGAGACCCTGATATTGAACCGACAGCCTTTGGCGGGAATAACACGCTGAAAAAGGTTTATTCCTATGAACCTATTCCTGAAGAACTCACTGAAGAGGAAGGCATCCACATTCTTGGGGCTCAGGCCAACCACTGGACAGAGTTCATGCCGGTATCCTCTCACGTGGAGTATATGGCCTTTCCAAGGCTGGCTGCCCTTGCAGAAATCACTTGGTCCCCAAAAGAGCACCGTGACTGGGGTGATTTCTCACGGAGGATGCAGGCCCAATATGAACGCTATGAGAAGCAAGAGATCAATTATTCGATGAGTGCCTTCCAGGTGAAGGCCATTCCTGAGGTCAATATTGAATACAAATCCCTCACAATTGGCCTGGAAAGCGAAGTATTTGAACCGCAGATTCGCTATACGCTGGATGGTTCAGAACCGGACGTCAATTCTACCTTGTATGAAGGACCTTTTGAGATAACCGAAACTACCCAGGTTATGGCTGCTGTGTTTAAGAATGGCAATTCGATGGAACAAGTGATGACACGCGAATATTTGCTCCACAAGGCCTTTGCGGCGGGCATTTCGACTGAATTTCCTAATAGTCTCAACTATGATGCGCAGGGTGAATTTACACTTGTGAACGGCATCAGAGGGACTCGCAGTTATGGGGATGGCAATTGGAAGGGTTACCGGGGCGTTGACCTGGTGGCGACCCTTGACCTGGGTGAACCCACCAATGTTCAGAACATTTCTGTGGATGCCCTTCATACCAGCGGCTCCTGGATTTTCCTGCCGCAATGGGTGACCTTTGAGGTTTCCGCCGACGGTGAGGCATTTGAATTGCTGGAAAGGGTAGAGAATGAAACGGATATCAACCTTGCTGAACGTTTCGTAGAAGTGTATTCTACTCAGAAGACTGCGGATAATGTACGTTTTGTGAGGGTTACGGTGAAGAATCAGGGGGTTTGCCCTCCGGGACACTCGGGTGAAGGCCAGCCTTCCTGGTTGTTTGTCAGCGAGATCATTGTTGAGTAATATGGAATTCTATATAAAAGGAAATTGAAACAAAACGTTCCTATGAAAATTTTTGGAAGAATACTTGCAGTTTCAGCCATGTTTATGGTAAGCCTTTTGTTTGGATGCCAGGAAGAACCAAGGAACACATTCCGCATTGCTGATGGGCAATTCCTGCTGAATGAAGAACCCGTGATGTTTTTTTCGGGCGAGATTCATCCTTCACGTATTCCCCGTGAATACTGGCAGGACAGGCTTCAGATGGTCAAGGCGATGGGGATGAATGCCATCAGCATTTACATGTTCTGGAACGTGCACGAGCCCTACCCCGGGCAGTACAATTTTGAAGGCAATGCCGACATTGCTGAATTCATTCGTTTGGCACAGCAAGAGGGACTTTGGGTGATGCTCAGGCCCAGTCCCTATGTATGCGCTGAATGGGAGTTCGGGGGGTATCCCTGGTGGCTGCTAAAAGAAGAAGACCTGAAGGTGCGCAGCAAAGACCCGCGTTTCATTGATGCCTACCGCAATTATGTTCATGAGGTGGCCAAACAACTTTCACCACTTCTTATTGAAAATGGCGGCCCAATCATTATGGTTCAGATTGAAAACGAATACGGGTTTTATGGAGATGATAAGGAATACCTGGCAATCAACCGGGATATTTTCAGGGAAGCAGGCTTTAGTTGTGACCTGTTTACCTGCGATCCCCCCTCAACCATTGATGCAGGGCATCTCCCGGGAACCTATGCTGCCGTGAACGGAGGGGTGAAGCCCCAGGAAGTCATTGCTACCCAAGACCGCATCAATGGGGGAGGACCCTACTTTGTATCGGAATGGTACCCTGCCTGGTTTGATGTCTGGGGAAAGAAGCACCATACTTCTTCGGTGGAAGTCTTCACCCAGCACCTGGATTCCATTTTCCATTACGGCATTTCCCTCAACATGTATATGTCGCACGGGGGCTCGAACTTCGGGTTTATGAACGGAGCCAATTATGATACCTATATGCCTTACCAATCGCAGACCCAGAGCTACGATTACGATGCACCCATCAATGAAGCAGGGAACCCCACGCCCAAGTTCTTTGCCTATCGCGAATTGGTGAAAAAATATGCGCCCGAAAGCTATTACATCCCCGATGTTCCTGAGCCGAAGCCTTCCATGGCCATACAGCCTTTTAAGCTTGACGAGGTTAGTTTTTTTGAGCAGCATAGGCCGCAGGCTATCCGCAGTGAAACGCCCCTGAGTTTCGAGGATATTGACCAGGGATACGGTTATGTACTTTATGAAACTAGCCTTCCTGAAGGCGAAGGCTGGTTGAAGATCAAGGAGCTGCGTGATTATGGGATCGTTTTGTTGGACGGAAAACGAATGGGAATTGTGGATCGGCGAACTGAGCTGGATTCCATTTTCCTGTCCGTTCCACAAGGTGGAGCAAGGTTGTCGCTTTTCATTGAAAACCTTGGCCGAATCAATTTTGGCACCTTCCTTACTGACAACCGAAAAGGGATCACTGAAGCAGTATTTTTCGATGGAGCTGAGATTAGGGGTTGGGAGATATACGGATATCCTTTTTATCACCTGGATGATTCTTGCTTTGCTGCTGAGTCCATTGAAGGACAAGCCTATGAATGGCCGGTTTTAAGGAAGGGAGCATTCACCCTGGGAGAAGTTGCCGACACTTATTTGGATATGCGTGACTTTGGCAAGGGCAGCGTATGGGTAAACGGCTATCACATTGGGCGTTACTGGCAGGTGGGTCCACAGCAAACTTTGTACATTCCTGCACCCTGGCTGAAGGAGGGTGAGAATGAAGTGGTGGTGTTTGAAATGCTCAAGACCTGGCAAAAGGAATTACAGGGCATTGATGAACCCATCCTTGATCAGCTGAACGAGGAGCTATTTGTGGGGCCCACTTCCATACAACAAATTCAATATTAAGGGATGATAAAGCAAACAGGCCTGCGGACAATCCTTTTAGCCCTGTTGATCATTGCCCTGGCTGCTTGCCAGGGCGAAACAAATCATGAGAAGGTGGTGATTTTTGATGAAACCAATACACTTGATGTAAAGGTTTTTATGGCCGCCCATGTGATTCCCACGCCTGAGCAACTGGCTTGGCAGGAGCTTGAAATGACTGCCTTCATTCATTTCGGTATCAATACCTTTGTCGGACGTGAATGGGGAGATGGCACTGAACCACCTGAGCAATTTAATCCTACAGAACTGGATGCCCTTCAATGGGTGAAGGTTTTTAAGGATGGAGGGATGAAGATGGTAATCCTGACAGCAAAGCATCACGATGGATTTTGTCTTTGGCCCACGGAAACCACGGAGCATTCCGTTAAAGCATCCCCCTGGCGGGATGGAAAAGGCGACCTTGTAAGGGAAGTGAAGGAGGCCTGTGATTCCCTGGGGCTAAAGTTTGGCGTCTATCTTTCACCATGGGACAGAAATGCCCCATCGTATGGGGATTCGCCCCGTTACAATGCCTTATTCAGGCAACAACTCACTGAACTGCTGAGTTGGTATGGCCGGGTGGACGAGGTGTGGTTTGACGGGGCCTGCGGGGAAGGGCCCAACGGAAAGCGCCAGGAATATGACTGGGCTTCCTATTTTGCCGTTATTGACAGCCTGCAGCCCCGGGCCGTGGTGGCCATCCAAGGCGAAGATGTTCGCTGGGTAGGCACCGAATCTGGGTATGGCAGACCGACCGAATGGAGCGTAACGGCCCTAGCCCCTGGTGGACGTCCTGAAATGGTTGCCATCAATGAAGGTTTGGGTATTGATGCAATGAGTGAAGACCTGGGCAGCAGGGAACTGATTGAAAAGGCTGACCGCTTGTTCTGGTATCCCGCAGAGGTGGACGTTTCCATTCGCCCCGGCTGGTTTTACCACGAAGCAGAAAATGGGCGGGTGAAATCGCTGGCGAAACTGGTTGATATATACTTCAATTCAGTGGGAATGAATTCATTGCTATTATTGAACGTGCCTCCCGACCAACGGGGTCTGATCCATGAAACCGATGCGGCCCGGCTAAGTGAGTTCGGGGAATGGGTGAAGGCAGCTTTTTCAGTCAACCTTCTGAAAGAAGCTAAGCCAGGTAATCGCAAAGGAAGGGCCTTGACAGATGACAATGGAAGAACCTACTGGACAGTTAAGGATTTCCCCGGAACAATTGAATTCAGTTTGCCGGAAGAGCAAACCTTTGATGTCATTGAACTTAAAGAATACATTGCAAAAGGGCAAAGGGTTGAACAGTTTTTGATTGAAGCCATGGTAAACGGGCAGTGGGAAGAAATTGCATCTGGAACCACCATTGGCTACAAGCGATTGATCAAGATTTCGCCAGTCAAAACTGATCAGGTAAGATTGGTCATTGCGGGTGCAAGACACGATGCCCTGATTTCTGGTTTCGGGCTTTATCCTAGCCCCGAGATCTTATCGGATCCTGTAATTACCAGAAATAAAGAAGGACTGGTAAGCATTCATTCCGAGACAGAATTCCCTTTCATTACCTATACCCTTGATGGCAGTGAACCTATCGCCACTTCAAAACGGTATGGGAGCCCCTTTCTTTTCCCTGGTCCGGGCATTGTAAAGGCAAGGGCTTTCATTAAGGATTTCCAGGTGGCAGGAAGTGTGATCACAGAAACCTTTGATATCAGTCCCTCCAAATGGAACGTGATGGAAGCCAGTGAAGGGCATTCCGCATTTCCTGCCGGGTATGCCATCGATAGCGATAAGGCCACCATGTGGCATACTCCCTGGGACGGAGAAGTGAAGGAACATCCCCATTCGATCACTGTGGACATGGGTGAAAATATCATTATCAAGGGCTTTACCTATTCGCCCAGAACAGATGGGAGTTTTAGCGGCACGGTATTGCGATATTCTTTTTCAATCAGTGTGAATGGCTTAAATTGGCAAAAAGTCATTGACAACGGCGTCTTTGATAATATGGTAAACAACCCCTCATCTCAGCGTGTGATGTTTGAAAAAGACTTTGCTGCAAGGTATTTTCGTTTTGTCAGCCATCTGGGAATCTATGGCGACCCCTGGGTTTCGGTGGGAGAGGTGGGGGTCATTACAGGGTATTAGTCTATTAAAGGGTATCAAATGGGATGTGATGCAATATCCTTGGAAAAATCCAAGATTCTGAAATTTTTCTAATGAATTTTACACGTTTTTATTCTGTAAAAATTTGATCAGGTTATGGTTGAATATATTAAGAAGGGGTCTGACTTTTATTCAGAAAATGACATCAGCGTCATGTATTCCTGAAAGGATGCAGTGAAATATAGGAATGATTTAGCATGGTTAACAATCGGGCAATAAAAAACCAATCATTTCTTTTTGAAAAGGAATTTTAAAGGCCAGAAATAATGAGTATTTTGCCATTCTTGGAAAAAAATCAAAAGGAATTAGTAAAGAGTTTTACTTTCTATTTTCTTCTCTTGTTAAGTGTGCTCCTGTTTCCCGGGAAACAGGAGGTTTTTGGCAGCAACCATAAGCCTCGTTTCAGTACGGCTGGTTTTTACCAGGTGGAAGGCACGGGGCGTGAAGTATTCTCGATGAATGTTGCCTGGCGATTCCATAAGGGGCCTGTAGAAAACGGACAGACCATAGATCTTGATGATTCAGAATGGCCTGTAGTTTCTGTTCCGCATGGGATTGAAGTATTGCCCGTCCAGGCCAGTGGAGGGGTCAATTACCAGGGAGAGGTTTGGTACAGAAAGCACTTTGATCTTCCTGAAGGAATAAAGGAGAAGAAGCTTTTTGTACATTTTGAGGCCATCATGGGTAAGTCAAGAATTTACCTGAACGGCCATTTGCTGAAGGAACACTTTGGCGGTTACCTGCCTGCCATTGTTGATATTACAGACCAAATTAACCCTAACGGACAAAATGTCATTGCGGTTTGGGCTGATAATTCTGATGACCCGGATTACCCCCCCGGAAAGCCGCAGGATCTGCTTGACTTTGCCTATTTCGGGGGCATTTATCGCGACTGCTGGCTGATAGCCCATCAGAAGGTTTATATAACGGATCCCAATGTTGTAGATCAGGAAGCCGGTGGAGGGTTGTTCATTGCTTTTGAAGAGGTTACGGAACAAAAGGCTGATATTCTGCTTCAATTGCATATAATGAATGAAGACCAGCGGGATTTCAGAGGTTTAGCAGAATATGAACTAAAAACCGCAGACGGAACCATCGTATCTGCAACATCTCAAACCATCAGGTTAAGGAGGGGAGAAGGCAGGCACTTTTCGCGTAAGCTTTTTATCGGTAATCCCGAGCTTTGGTCACCCGAATCCCCCAATCTTTATCATCTCTTTGTCACTCTGAAGGACAGGCAGGGAAACTTCGTGGATGGCTATATGCGCCGGGTTGGGATCAGAAGCATTGAATTCAAGGGCCAAGATGGGTTTTGGCTTAATGGCAAACCTTATGGAAGACCCCTGATTGGGGCCAACCGTCACCAGGATTATGCCCTGGTGGGCAATGCGGTTCCCAATGCTACCCACTGGCGGGATGCAAAGAAACTTCGGGATGCAGGGCTGGAGATCATTCGCAACGCCCATTATCCGCAAGACCCTGCATTTATGGATGCCTGCGATGAGCTGGGCCTGTTTGTAATCGTAAACACGCCTGGCTGGCAGTTCTGGAATGAAGAACCTGTTTTTGAGCAGCGAATCTATCAGGACATACGAAACATGGTCAGGCGCGACCGCAACCATCCTTCGGTTATCCTATGGGAGCCTGTACTTAATGAAACCTGGTATCCTGAACATTTTGCCAAAAATACCCAGGACATTGTTCTGGCAGAGTATCCCTTTCCTTATTGTTATACAGTTTGTGATGCTGAAGCCAGGGGAAATGAATATTTTCCTGTATTATATGGCCATCCCTCCGGAGGGGATGCCAGCTGGTCCATTTCCCATGTAGATGAGAACAAGACCTATTTCACCCGGGAATGGGGGGATAATGTGGATGACTGGAACTCACACAATTCTCCCAGCAGGGTAAAACGGGCGTGGGGAGAGGACCCCATGCTGATTCAGGCCAACCATTATGCCAATCCTCCTTACCAGTATACCAGTCTGGAATTGTTGCATAAGACTGCACCGCAACATTTTGGGGGTTGTCTTTGGCATCCCTTTGACCACAATCGCGGGTATCATTCCGACCCCTTTTATGGGGGTATCCTCGATGGTTTTCGTCAGCCGAAATATTCCTATTATTTGTTCATGTCGCAACGGGATCCAAGGGAAATTCATCCAATCAGCGAGAGTGGTCCGTTGGTTTACATCGCTCACGAGATGTCACCCTTTTCCTCACCCGATGTCACCGTTTTCTCCAATTGCGATGAAGTCAGGCTGAAGGTTTTTGAAAATGGGCAATCGCATACCTACCTGAAGGATAAGAGCAGGCAGGGGATGCCTTCGCCTGTCATTGTATTTGAGGAAGTCTGGGATTTCATGCAGGACAAGGCTCTGGCGATGAATGACCGCCAAGAAGAATCGTTTATGCTGGCCGAAGGCCTGATTGACGGGCAAGTGGTGGCTACCCATAGGATTAAACCTGCAAGGAGACCTTCACGATTACTTTTATGGCTTGATGATGAGAATGTTAACCTCCGTGCTGATGGGTCTGACTATATTACTGTAGTGGCTGCTATTGCAGATGCAGATGGTCAGATCAGGGCAAGAAACAACTACCAGTTGTATTTTGAAGTGGAAGGAGAGGGTCGTTTGATCGGGGCTTCGAATCCTTTGATTCATCCAGTAACTGTTGAATGGGGAACTGCTCCTGCACTGGTTCAGGCCACCACCAGTCCGGGTTTAATTAAAATCAGGGCCTGGGTAATTCCTGAAGGCACACACATGCCATTGAGTGCTGAACTTGAGTTGTTCAGCCTTGCCCCAGAGCTCCCCCTTTTGTTTTCGGTAAAGGAAGCTCAAGGACTGGAGTCAATTCTTGAAGCCCCTGTACAAGGCCATCAAAGGCTAGATCAGGACCTGCTTATGGAAATTGAACGCTTGAAGCAGGAAATTAACCGCTTGATGCTTAAGGAAGTAGAGCAGCAACAACGCGATTTCGGGGAAGATCCCAAAAGATAAGATCAGGGAAATAATCAGTGCTTAATACCTGTGTATTCAATGAGAAGGAAAAGAATTTCTGGTCTTCTGATTCTACTGATTTTGGCAGTTTTCCTGATGGAGGCTTGTTCCAAACGGGAGACTCAGCGTAAGGAACTCATCCTTTGGTATGACAAACCAGCCTTGGACTGGATGAAGGAAGCCCTTCCGCTTGGCAATGGTTATATGGGTGTGATGTTTTTTGGAGATCCTGAACAGGAACGTCTTCAATTCTCCGAAGGCACTCTTTGGGCGGGAGGACCAGGTTCAGGCGAACAATACAACTTTGGATTAAGGGAAAGTGCTGCAACTCATTTACCCGGAATCAGGGACTTGATGGCCCAGGGAAAAACTCAGGAGGCCATGCAATTAACTCAACAATGGATGACAGGAATCATCCACCCGAGGGAAGACCTTGAATTTGGGGATTATGGTGCGCAGCAAGCCCTGGGAGAACTATTTGTTTCGGTGGAACATTCGGGCAAGCTTACTGATTATCTAAGGGAACTGAACTTGAATAATGGCCGAGGGAGGGTTATGTATGCCGATGGAGAAACAAAGCATCAGCGTACTTTTTTTGGCTGTTATCCGGCGCGCGCTATGGTGTATCATTTTGAAAATGATGCGGAGAATGGCACGGATTATGCTTTTGAGATACAGGCTCCTCACCCCGTGGACAGCCTGTTGTTTCTTCACAAGATATTCCACCTGTATGGGCATTTGGCTGATAATGGACTGACATTTCTTACCTCGGTCCTGTTTGACACGGACGGAGAGATAGAATATGATGAAGGCAAAGTAACCATTAAGTCAGCCAGGTTTCTGACCCTGAAACATACTGTATTTACGGCCTATAAAAATGAGTTTCCCCTATATCGTAACCCTGACTGGCTGGGAGAAGCCCTGATAGTCCTGAATGCGCTTTATGATTATGATTTTCAGCATCTGGAAGCACTTCAAAGGGATGATTATGTTCCTCTTTTTGATCGGGTACAACTGGAATTAGGTGGTGAAACGCCGGAAAAACTTCCAACGGATCGCAGACTGGAACGTTATTCTGAAGGGGAAGCTGATATTGCGCTGGAGGTGTTGTATTTTCAATATGCACGATACCTGATGATCTCTTCCAGCCGGTCCGGCACTTTACCGATGCACCTGCAGGGGAAATGGAACAACAGCACAGATCCGCCCTGGGCTTGTGATTATCATACAAACATCAATCTGCAGATGCTTTATTGGCCTGCTGAATTGGCAAACCTGAGCGAATGTCACACTCCTTTGTTTGACTACCTGAAACAACTGCTGCCACCGGGGCGTCTTGCTGCTGGGGCTTTCTTTGGGACCAGAGGATGGGTTATCAATACCATGAACAATGCTTATGGTTATACATCGCCTGGCTGGGGGCTTCCCTGGGGTTATTTCCCCGCAGGTGCAGCCTGGCTCATGCGTCACGCCTGGCAACATTTCGAATTTACACAGGACACGGCTTTTTTAAGGAATACTGCCTTTCCGCTGATGGAAGAAGCCGCCCTTTTCTGGGAGGATTATCTGACAGTTAATGAAGCCGGTTTCCTTGTGTCAGTTCCTTCTTTTTCTCCAGAACAGGGGGGTATATCATCCGGAGCCTCCATGGATCATCAGATCGCCTGGGATCTTTTTAATAACTGTGCCATAGCAGCCGGTATTTTAGGTCTTGATGAGGCCAAAATTAATCATTATGCCCATTTCCGCGACCTGGTCATTCCTCCACAGATAGGCCGCTGGGGGCAGTTGCAGGAATGGGTCGAAGATGTGGATGATCCTGAAAACCACCACCGCCATCTTTCCCACTTGTATGCATTGCACCCTGGCCAGCAGATCAGCATTAATAAAACTCCTGAACTTGCAAGGGCAGCGCTGACTAGCCTGGCTGCCAGAGGGAAGGAAGGCACGGGATGGTCCCTGGCATGGAAGATCAATTTCTTTGCACGGCTTCAAAAGGGAAATGATGCGTATGAATTGCTGCGGCGATTGCTCAAGCAGGTGGGCAACAAGGAGGAGAATATGGGTTTGGGTGGCACATACAATAACTTGCTTTGTTCTCATCCCCCTTTTCAACTGGATGGGAATATGGGTGGTGCTGCTGGTATTGCTGAAATGCTTATTCAATCGCATGAAGGCATGATCAACTTACTGCCTGCGTTACCCGATGCCTGGCCTCATGGAAAGGTTTCAGGCTTAAGAGCCCGGGGTGGGTTTGAGCTTGATTTTGAATGGAAAAACGCTACGGTAAAATCGGTTGTGATACGCGGAAATCATAAATCTAACGGGATAATTAAAGCCAATGGCAAAGAAACGGAATTCATCATTCCTACTTCAGGGGTTTATGAGTTTTGAGCTGAGTAAATCATTTAAATTAATCCTTTATTGAAAAAAATATTGATATGAAAAGCAAGTACCTTCTGTTATCCGGACTTGGGGTAGCTAGTGGCATGATACCCCAGTCGTACAGTATGCCCGGTGCTTCAGATGGACCGCAGCTGCCCAATATTATTTATATTCTTGCCGATGACCTGGGTTATGGGGAGCTTGGATGCTATGGGCAGACGAAGATCGAAACCCCAAATATCGACATGTTGGCTCGCTCGGGTGTCATGTTTACCCAGCATTACACTGGGGCGCCGGTTTCTGCGCCTGCAAGAAATGTATTGCTCACAGGCCTTCATACAGGAAATTCTCAGATCCGGGGCAATGAAGAATGGGCTGAGCGGGGCAATGTAAGAGATTATAGGTCAATGCTGGTGGATTCGACCCTTGAAGGGCAGCATCCTATGGCACTAGGCACCGTAACCCTTGCGCATTTGCTTAATGAGGCCGGTTATTACACTGCTTTGATCGGGAAATGGGGTTTGGGTGCTCCACATACAGAGAGCGTGCCGCCAAAAATGGGCTTTGATTATTTTTTCGGATACAATTGCCAGCGGCAGGCACATACCTATTATCCGTTACATCTTTACGAAAATTTTAACCGGGTATATTTAAACAATGATACTGTGGCGCCACATACCAGTCTAGATCAGGGTGCTGATCTTTACGATGAAAGCGTTTACACCCCTTTTAACCTGAATGAGTATGCCCCGGATGTGATGTTCGAGGCTATGACAAGGTATATTAATCAAAATAATCCCAATAAAACAGGGAAACCCATTTTCCTTTACTGGGCAACGCCCATTCCGCATGTTCCTTTGCAGGCACCACAAGGGTGGGTTGATTATTATGTGGAGAAGTTTGGTGATGAAGAGCCCTATGACGGCCGTTTTGGCTACTTCCCGAATCGTTATCCCAGGGCAGCCTATGCCGCTATGGTTTCATACCTGGATGAACAAATTGGATTGCTTGTGAAACAACTGAAAGAAATGGGTGTCTATGACAATACGCTGATCATTTTTACTTCCGACAATGGCCCTTCATTCAGTGGGGGAGCCGATTCGCCGTTTTTCGATAGCAACAGGCCGTTTAAGAACGAATACGGTTGGAGCAAAGGATTTTTACACGAAGGCGGCATAAGGGTGCCCATGGTAGCCAGCTGGCCGGGTAAAATCGAGCCGGGAAGGATTTCGCACCATGTTTCTGCCTTTTGGGATGTGTTGCCTACATTCTGTGAAATTGCCGGCATTGAGCCCGGTATTGAAACCGATGGTATAAGCTTCCTACCCGAACTGCTGGATGAAGAACAGCCAACCCACGAATATCTCTATTGGGAATTACATGAATATGGTGGACAACAGGCGGTAAGGTGGGGTAAATGGAAAGGTATACGAAAGAATATTTTTCAGGGAAATAGGGAAATTGAATTGTATGATCTGGAAAGTGATATACAGGAACAGTACAATGTGGCTGCAGAATATCCGGAAATAGTCCACCATATTGAACAAAAAATGAAAGATTTTCACACGCCGGCTGCAATCAAGAAATTCAATTTTGTTTTTGATTAGGAAGTTAAAATTTGGCAGAAAAACTGAAAAACCTTTAGTATGAAGAATTCAGCTCTTACGGTTACAGGTCTGGCTTTGCTTTCGGTATCGGGTTGTCAGATGTTTAAAACCCCGGAAACTGGAAGACCCAACATCTTGTTTATCCTTACTGATGATCATTCGTTTCAGACACTGAGCGCTTACGATAATCGATTCATTGAAACACCAAACCTTGACCGTATTGCCAGTGAAGGTGTAATTTTCACCAACAGCTTTGTTTCAAATTCTATTAGCGCTCCAAGCCGTGCTACGCTGCTCACGGGCAAGCACAGCCATGCCAATGGTCAGCTTACCAACGAGGATATTTTCGATGGGAGCCAGGAAACCTTCCCGAAATTATTGCAGCAAGGCGGATATCAAACTGCCCTGATAGGCAAGTGGCACTTGCAAAGCGATCCCACAGGTTTTGACTACTGGAACATCCTGCCCGGACAAGGGCATTATTACAACCCCGATTTTATAGAAATGGGGCAGGGGGTAAGGCACGAAGGCTATGTGACCAACTTGATAACCCAATTCAGCATCGAATGGCTTGAGGAGCAATGGGATCACCAAAAGCCTTTCATGTTAATGATTAATCACAAGGCTATGCACCGTGAATGGATGCCCGATACCACGCACTTAGATGAGTTTAAAGAAATGACCTATCCGCTTCCGCCTACTTTCTATGATGATTACCAGGGGCGTGGAGCAGCAGCGCAGCAACGAATGAGCATTCATTCCGGTGATATGGATCTTGTCTATGACCTGAAAATGGCTGATCCGGAGCAGGAAATTCAAACCCGCCTCGGCCAATGGTATCGCGATGGGGAATATGGCAGAATGACACATGGACAGCGCCAGCGTTGGGATAACCACTATATGCCAATTATTGAAGAATTCAAAGCAGCTAATTTGAATGGTAACGAGTTGAGTGAATGGAAATACCAGCGCTATATGCGTGACTATTTGGCCTGTGTGCGATCGCTCGATGAGAATGTGGGGCGTTTGCTCAACTACCTGGAAGAAAAGGGCCTGCTAGAGAATACCCTCGTGGTATATACTTCTGATCAGGGATTTTACATGGGTGAGCATGGTTGGTACGACAAGCGCTTTATGTATGAGGAGTCTTTCCGTACCCCACTGCTTATGCGTCTGCCGAAAGGCTTTAAAAAAAAAGGAAAAGTTACTGAACTAGTTCAGAATATTGACCATGGCCCCACCTTCCTGGAAGTGGCCGGGCTGGAAGTGCCACTGGATATGCAGGGCCGCTCGTTGGTGCCTCTGGTGCAAGGTGATATGTCCGACAATTGGCGGGATGCCGTGTATTATCATTATTATGAATACCCCGGTGAACATTCCGTGAAAAGGCATTTCGGTATTTTTGATGGCCGTTATAAACTCATTCGCTTCTATTATGATATTGATGAGTGGGAGTTTTTTGATCTTGAGAAAGACTCGCTTGAAATTGAAAACCTATACTCAGATTCTGAGTATAAGGGTATTATTGATGGCTTGAAATCCCGCCTACGTGAATTAATTATCGAGAATGAGGATAATCTGGCCTTGAATATTTTGGATGGGCAGGGATATTTCAGGGTTTTGTTTGTCCCGCAATCTCTCGGTGGTCGCTTACTGGTAGTGCTTAATACTGATCTTGAAGGGGGTGGAATCGTTTATACTACCGATGGGACCGAACCTGATATGAATTCCCTGAAATATTCAGGGCCGGTTGAAATTAATCAATCTTTGACTTTGAAAGCCCGGGCCTTCAGGGATGGTCATCTGATGGGTATTCCTGCTGAACAAGAGTTCCATTTTCACAAGGCCAGTGGACGTGATGTAATGTATAAACATCAACCTAATCCAAGGTTTATGGCCAACGCACCAAATATTCTGACCGATGGCCTGCGGGGCTCAATTATGCTCAGGCCAAACTGGCATGGCTTTCAGGGCGAGGATGTGGTGGCCACTATTGATTTGGAAGAGGTTCAAGCAATCAACAGCCTTACCCTTGGAACCTTGCAACGCCATGTTGATTGGGTTTTTGCTCCACAATGGGTAAAGCTGGAAATTTCGTTGGATGGGAAAACCTATATTGAAGCAGGCAAAACCAGCCCCCCGGTTGTTAATGACCTGCCTCAGGCCGTCGATTTTTTTATGCAATTTGAGAACCTGGAGGCTCGCTTTTTAAGGATAACAGCCCGCAATTTCGGGGCCTGCCCATCGGGGCACCCAGGAGAAGGCCAGCCTGCCTGGTTGTTTGTCGATGAGATTATTGTGAAATAGAAGATTAACCGGATTTTTTATTTTCTACTAATGAAAAGAACAGTAATTTATTCGCTTCTCGCTGCTAACATTTTACCGGCATGCAAAGGGGCGCATGAAAAAGAAGGGCGCCTGCCGAATGTAATTATTATTTATAGTGATGACGTTGGGTATGGTGATATAGGTGTTTACGAGGGCAGGATACCCACGCCGAACATTGACCGCCTTGCCCGGAATGGGCTTATGTTTACCAACGCTTATTCCCCCGCAGCCACGAGTACCCCTTCAAGATTTTCGATGTTGACAGGCGAATATGCCTGGCGGTCACCCGGCCGAAATGTGGCCAATGCCGACCTTCCTGCCTTGATACAGTCTGGAAAGGAAACCTGGCCATCCGTAATGAAAAGGGCTGGCTACGCCACATCTGTGATTGGGAAATGGCATTTGGGTTTTGGAAATGATAATGTAACCGACTGGAATGGAATCCTTTCTCCAGGCCCGCTGGAAGTGGGCTTTGACTACGCCTGGCTGATTCCTGCGACCAATGACAGGGTTCCAACAGTATATGTGGAAAACAACAGGGTTGTTAATCTTGATTCCGATGATCCTATTCAAGTTGACTTTAAAGAAAAGGTGGGCGACAGACCTACGGGATACGATCATCCGGAATTGCTAAAAATGATGTATACCTATGGCCATGATCAAACCATAACCAATGGTATCAGCCGCATCGGATTTATGAAAGGAGGGGAGTCGGCCCTTTGGCGTGATGAAGACATTGCTGATATGCTGGTGGATAAGGCGGTAAATTTTATTGACAGGCAAAATGGAAAACCGTTTTTTATGTATTTTGCCCCTGTTGATATTCATGTGCCACGCATCGTCCATGAGCGTTTTCAGGGTATAACATCCTACGGACCACGAGGTGAAATGATGGTGCAGCTCGATTGGACGGTTGGGGCAATTGTTGAAGCGCTTCAAAAACGCAGGTTACTCGAAAAAACAATTATTATCTTCACTTCCGACAACGGTCCTGTGCTTGATGATGGTTATGCTGATTTTGCTGCCGATAAACTTGGCTATCATAATCCATTCGGCCCTTTCAGGGGTGGAAAATACAGCGTGTTGGAAGCCGGTAGCCGGGTTCCCCTGATAGTGCAATGGCCGGGATTTATCGAAGCGGGAAAGATCTCAGAGGCGCTGTTCAGCCATCTGGACTTTCTTGCTTCTTTCGCTGCTTTTTTAGGCCAGGATTATGACCACAAAGCCGCCATGGATAGTCAAAATCATTGGGAAACCCTGATAGGATTAAATGATTCTGGAAGTCAGGGCCTTGTATTGCAGGCAATTATGGGTGTTTTGGCATATGTGAGGGAGGATGGATACAAATACATTGCCCCGGGGCCGGAAACCCGTTTTGTTCCTTGGGCAATGGAAATTGAAACCGGATTTGAGCCGGGAGATCAGCTGTTTAATATTTTTCAAGACCGGCGGGAGACTATTAACTTGGCAGGGCAGAAACCTGAAATCCTTTTTGAAATCAAAAAAGAGCTGCAGGCAGTTATTAATTATAATACCAAATAAAAGAAAAAGTCATGAGAAATGTGATTGTTGGTTCAGCCTTGTTGACAGGTCTTGCTTCCTGCTCACAGCCAGGTGAAAAGCAAGAACAAATTTGCCCTAATATAATCCTGGTTTATCTTGATGACATGGGCTATGGTGACATGGGTCGGACAGGTGCCTTGGGTTTTACCACTCCGCATCTTGATCAAATGGCCAATGAGGGCCTTTCCTTCACTCATTTTTATTCGCCACAGGCAGTTTGCAGCGCTTCCCGGGCTGGCCTTCTTACAGGCTGCTATCCAAACAGGCTTGGTATTGCCTGGGCTTTTGACCATACGTCACTCACAGGGCTGAATCCTGAAGAAATGACCATCGCTTCAATGTTAAAGCAAAAGGATTATGCCACAGCGGTATATGGTAAATGGCACCTTGGTCATCATAAGGATTTTCTGCCGCTAAATCATGGTTTCGATGAGTTCTATGGCATTCCTTATTCAAATGATATGTGGCCTTTCCATCCCGGCACCCCAAATTACTATCCGCCTTTACCACTTTTTGAAGGCGACAGTGTGATTGAAACCAATCCGAATCAGGCTGATTTCACTCGCGATTTCACCCTGCGGGCCATTGATTTCATTAAACGCCAACGTAAAAAGCCGTTTTTCGTTTATCTGGCACATCCCATGCCACACGTGCCGCTTTTCGTATCCGAAGATTTTGAAGGCAAATCTGAACAGGGCCTTTACGGCGATGTGATGATGGAACTTGACTGGAGTGTTGGTAGCATTCTTCAAACACTAAAAGACCTTAAACTTGAAAAGAATACCCTGGTAATAATTACATCTGACAATGGTCCCTGGCTTAATTACGGCAATCATTCAGGTAGTTCAGGCGGCTTAAGGGAAGGGAAAGGCACTACATTTGAAGGTGGCCAGCGTGTACCTGCAATTTTTTGGTGGCCGGGCACAATAGAGCCAGGGAAGGTTTGTAACCGTCTTGCCGCAGGTATTGATGTTTTGCCTACGATTGCAGAGATAACCGGAGCAGATCTTCCAAGGAAAAAAATTGATGGTGTTAGTTTATTGCCTTTGCTTAAAGGTGACTTTGAAGCAAATCCCCGGAAAGAATTCCTTTACTATTACCGGCAAAACAGCCTTCAAGCTGTGAGAAGCGGAAGCTGGAAGCTGGTTTTTGAACATCCCGGTCGCACATATAAAGGCTTTTTGCCAGGTGATGACGGCATACCAGGAAGTGCAAACGAGAATTTTTTGTTTCCAAAAGCGCTGTACGATTTGCGAAGAGATCCCGCGGAAGCCTATGATGTGCTTGCCAAATACCCGGAAATAGCTGAAGAATTGGAAAGAATTGCTGAAAAGGCTCGTCTGGATCTTGGAGATGATCTGAAAAACGTGCCGGGACAAAACCGCCGCGAGCCAGGCAGGGTTGAACACAACCCTGTTTACTGGTAATGTCAAAATCAGTACTTTTGACAAGGTTGCCTTGAATTATTCTCTTTCTTGGAATTTATTTTTCAAATCTCTATGGATTTCCAGTTCCCGGTCCCGCCCGATGCCTTTCATTTGATGCTCAAGCCTGTTGGGCCCCTGTGTAACCTCGACTGCACCTATTGTTATTACCTTGAAAAAAAGAATTTTTATAAGGGGAAACCTCATTTCAGGTTGGAGGAAGATTTGCTTGAGATCTTTATCAAACAATATATTGGGGCACATAAGGTGCCTGTGGTAAGTTTTGTCTGGCAAGGAGGTGAACCAACTTTGCTTGGAATAGAATATTTCCGGAAGGCATTAGCAATTCAACAAAAATACGCTGGGAACAAACAGATCGAAAACTCCCTGCAAACCAACGGAACACTATTAACTGACGAATTTTGTGTGTTTCTAAGTGAAAATAATTTTCTTGTAGGGGTGTCGATTGACGGACCTGAACAACTGCATGATCAATATCGCAGGGACAAGCAGGACCATCCAACCTGGAGAAAAGTAATGGAGGGGATAAATCTCCTGAAAAAGCACAAGGTTGAATTTAATACCCTCAGCGTTGTTAACAGGTATAATGCAGAATATCCGATGGAAGTCTATCATTTTCTGAAGGGAATTGGAAGCACTTTTATGCAGTTTATCCCTATTGTTGAGCGGGAGGCAACGGATGAAAGCATATTCCAGCAGAAACTTATACACCACGAATTCCCTGAAGAAGCCCGTGTGACGGAGTGGTCCGTCAAACAAGGACAGTTTGGGAAATTTATTACAACCATTTTTGATGAATGGGTGCGCAATGATGTGGGGCGTTATTTTGTTCAGCTTTTTGACGTAACGCTTGCCAATTGGTACGGAACAATGCCTGGATTGTGCGTTTTTTCGGAAAAATGCGGAAATGCTGCTGTGATGGAGCACAACGGGGATGTATATTCGTGTGACCATTTTGTATATAAAGATCACTTCTTGGGTAATATTCGTGAACAACCGCTGGAACAAATGATGGGTTCAACGGCACAAACCTTATTTGGGTTGGCCAAGAAAGCCTCTTTGACCAATTACTGCAAGCAATGCAGTTTTAAATTTGCTTGCCATGGAGATTGCCCTAAGCATCGATTTATTAAAACCCCTTCCGGGGAGAAAGGATTGAGTTATCTGTGCAGGGATTATTATAGCTTCTTCAGCCACACCAAACCATACATGGATTTTATGGTGAAGGAATTGAAAGCAAAAAGGCCTCCGGCAAATGTTATGGAATGGGCAAGAAAAAAGGATCAAATGCAATTGGCCCCCAAAAGGAAACCTGGTCGCAATGAACCTTGCCCTTGCGGTAGCGGAAAGAAAATGAAGCATTGCCATCCTGATGGGTTTCTCTTTAACTTTCTTTAAATCTCAAAAAGTATTTTTTAGAAACAAGCCGTTTTTATGATGAATGATATGAATGTTGAATCAATAGAAATATTTAGAAGAATGAACGCTGGGAAATTGTTTTTTTTACTGATTGCTGTCTTCACGATGGGCTTATTTGGCTGCCAAAGGAAAATGGAAGTGCCAACTGGTGTTACCGGTAACGTAATTATCAGGGAAACGCCCCTTTTCATTGAAAAGGAAAATCAGGGAATAATTTCAGTTGGCCTTGAAATCGCTGATTCTGTTCTTTTGCCCGAACTGACTAATATAAGGCTGGTATTTGGCAAAGAAGGCAAACCCAAAATGATCGAAGGAATGGTTTTAAACATCGAGGAGAAGGGAAAAGCAGTCTCGGGCGACACCATCCGTTTGGAGTTTTTGGCTCCTTTTACTGGGGAAGGTAATTCCATTGAGCTGGGTTGTGATTTGCCCTTGAATCCAGGAGACTATGACCTGAGTTTAGATATTTCATTGAAGGAAAATGTCAATCTTGAAGAAAGTTTTTCGCTTGCAGAAGTGCAGCTAATATTTGGCCAGAAATATCTGCTGGCCTTGCCCCAAACTGAAAAATTCAGGTTCAGGCCAGCTTTAGTATTGCGCGCTGCGGGACAGGATAATTGCGATACATATCGAATTCCAGGATTGATAACCACTGCCAAAGGAACACTCATTTCGGTTTATGACAACCGCTACAACAACAGCAAGGACCTGCAGGAGGACATTGACGTAGGTATGAGCCGCAGCACGGACGGAGGGCAGACCTGGGAGCCCATGAAGGTCATCATGGATATGGGAGAATGGGGTGGAAGACCACAAAGATTGAATGGAATAGGCGATCCAAGTGTGCTCTACGATCATACGACACATACCATCTGGGTTGCTGCCATGTGGATGAGTGGAGGGTCCCCAGATGACATGAACTGGTGGGTTTCTAGTCCGGGAATGGCTCCTGAGGAGACTGGACAATTTATCCTTGTGAAAAGCACGGATGACGGCCTCTCTTGGTCAGGGCCCATTAACATTACCCAGCAAATCAAAGACCCTGAATGGCAGCTCCTTTTTGCAGGTCCCGGGAGGGGAATTACCCTTGAAGATGGGACACTGGTATTTCCTGGACAGTTTAAGGAAGATATTGGAGTGCAGGCTCTGGATGGGGGACAGTATACCAGTCACTCGACTATTGTTTTCAGCAAAGATAACGGACAGACCTGGCAGATTGGAACAGGGGCAAAACCAAACACCACTGAAGCCCAGGTGGTACAACTGCCCGATGGCAGCCTGATGCTGAATATGCGCGATGACAAAAATAAATTTGAAAAAGAAAGAAATAATGGCCGCGCTGTTTCAATAACAAATGACTTTGGCAAAACCTGGATAACACACCCATCCTCCAACTCGGCTTTACCTGAACCCAATTGCATGGCCAGCCTTATTGCGCATAATATGAAGGTGGAGAATGAAATGAAGCAGGTGTTGTTCTTCTCTAACCCCGACAGCAAGGAACAAAGAATTAACATGACCATCAAGGCAAGCTTAGATGGCGGAAATACCTGGCCTGAATCCAAACAAATCTTGCTTAATGAAGCCTATGGTAACGGTTATTCCTGTATGACAATGGTGGATGATCGCACCATTGGTATTGTTTATGAGGGCGTTAAGGAGTTGTATTTTCAGAAAATACCGGTAAAAGAGCTTTGTCAGGATAATTAGAGGCCACCAGGCAGCCATATTTAGGTTTCGGGTTTAGTGTTGTTCCTTCGCCTGCTTTTTCTTTTTCAGGAGATGGAACATTTTACCGCGTTCTTATCAGCGAAATTCGCCATCTTTAGAAAAATTTACAAAATCTATCTGGCTAAATCGTTTTAGTTTTTAATTTTGCATTAATTCATCCATTATGCCAAGGAAAATTACCATTGATGACATTGCGAAAAGCCTGGGGGTTTCCAAGACCCTGGTGTCATTGGTACTGAATGACAAGGCCGATCAGCATGGCATCAGCCTGGAGACCCAGAAAAAGGTTAAAGAAAAGATCAGGGAACTCAATTACAAGCCCGACGTCCTGGCTCGCGGATTCCGTACCGGGAAAACCAACACCATCGGGGTGATTGTCTCCGACATTTCCAACAGGTGTTATGCCCGCATTGCACGAAGCATCGAAGACCTGGCCTGGGGCCATGGTTATACTGTAGTTATTTGCAGCACGGATGAAAATGTGACCAAGGAAAAGGAACAGATCAGGCAACTGCGTGACCGTAAACTGGATGGGCTGATCATCTCCACCTCACAGGATAGTCCTGAGTTCTTTGATAAACTTGCGGATGCAGGCTTTCCCCACGTAATGATTGACAGAACCTTCAAAAACATGCTGTCGCCCAACGTTTCCGTGGATAACTTTGGGGGCGCCCGCATGGCAGCAAGGCATCTGCTTCACCAGGGTATTAAAAGGATTGCCATTGTAGCCATTACGCCAGACCATATCTCCACCATCAACGATCGCATTAAGGGGTTCCAGTCGGCCCTGGCTGAGGAAGGAGTTCAGGTCCCGGAGGACTTGATCATACGCACCCCTTTCGGGGAAATGGATAAAACCATTAAGGAAAAACTTTTGCATTTATACCAGGATGGGAACATGCCCGAGGCCATTTTTTCCCTCAACAACAACCTGACAGCTGCCTGCATGCAAAACCTCAGGAATTTGTCCATTGACATTCCCCGGCAGGTGTCAATCATTGGCTTTGACGACGTCAGTTTCTTTAGCTTTACCCGTCCTTCCATCTCAGTCATTGCCCAGCCCATTGAAAGGATCAGTGAAGTGGCCTTTGACTTGCTGATGAGGCAGATTGAAGGAAACCATATTACGGAAGCCGAGAAAACAGTGAAACTACCCGTTGATATCATTATTCGCGAATCATCCTTAAAACCCAAATCTTTATGAAGTTTTTCAGCAAACACCACCTGATCAGGCGCATTCCTGTTCTTGCACTGATTGCTTTTGTCATGGTCCTGTCCTCCTGCCAGGAAAAGGAGGAACTGAAGGAGCCTGCAGCCTATGTGAATCCATTTATCGGGACCGATGCTCACGGGCATACTTTCCCGGGTGCCACGCTTCCTTTCGGGATGGTACACCTCAGCCCTGACACCCGACTGGGCAGCTGGGACGGCGCATCCGGGTATCATTATTCCGATTCTGTGATTTATGGGTTTACCCATACGGCCCTCAATGGAACCGGCGTTGGCGATTATGGCGACATCCTGCTGATGCCCATTGTGGGTGAACCTAAATTCATCAACGACGATTACCTGTCTCCCTTCAAAAAAGAAAACGAAAAGGCCGAAGCAGGCTATTACAGCGTGTTTCTCGACAAACCTGGGGTACAGGCCGAAATGACAGCCACCACCCGGGTGGGATATCACCGCTACACCTTCCCGGAAGGCGCTGAAGCCAATCTGATCATCGATCTGCAGCACCGTGACCGGGTGACCGATTCATGGATTGAGTTTGTAAGCGATACCGAGATTCGCGGGATGCGACGCTCAACAAACTGGGCCAACGACATGATCTGGTTTTTCCATATGGAATTCTCCAGGCCCATTGTGCGGAAAGGCATTGCAGTCGACGATGAACTTCAGCCTGATCTGCTGTTTGCGCAAGGCTTGAATGTAAAGGCCTTTGTGGGATTTGATACTGCCGATGATGCACCGGTCGAAGTGAAGGTCGCCATCTCTGCGGTGGATCACGAAGGAGCTTATAAAAACCTGAAGGCTGAAATACCCGGATGGAATTTTGATGAGATCCGCCAGCAAGCCTTTGAGGCCTGGAACAGCGAATTGGGTAAGGTCAGGGTAAAGGGTGGAACCCCCGAACAAAAGGAAGTGTTCTATACCGCCATGTATCACGCTTACCTCCAGCCCAACACCTTTATGGATGTTGATCGCCGCTACAGGGGAATGGACAAGAACACCCACACTGCTGAAGATTTTACAAACTATACCGTATTTTCCTTGTGGGATACCTACCGTACTTGGCACCCCCTGATGACCATCCTCGAGCCCACACGAAGCATTGACTTTGTGAAGGTCATGCTCGATATGTACGAAAAAGGGGGGATGCTACCGGTTTGGGAGCTGGCCGCCAATGAGACCGGAACGATGATCGGCTATCACAGCGTGCCCGTGATTGTGGATGCCTATATGAAAGGCCTCCGCGGCTTTGATCAGGAAAAAGCCCTGGAAGCCATGGTCCACAGCGCCATACAGGATCATTTGGGTTTGGCCGCCTACCGTGAATACGGTTATATCCCTGGCGACAAGGAACACGAATCCATTTCCAAAACCCTCGAGTATGCCTACGATGACTGGACCATTGCCCAGATGGCAAAAGAGATGGGCAGGGACGACCTCTACCGGGATTTTATCCGCAGGGCCCAGTTTTACAAGAATATTTTCGACCCCTCCACCGGTTTTATGCGCCCCAAGCTGAATGGCAACTGGCTCACGCCCTTCGATCCCACCACCGTTGACTGGCACTTCACCGAGGCTAACTCCTGGCAATATAGCTTTTACGTTCCCCAGGATATTACCGGCTTTTATACCCTGCACGGGGGCAAGGAAAACCTGGCTTCGAAAATGGATGAGTTGTTTACTACCAGCGCGCCGATTTCAGGCCGTGACCAAAAGGACATTAGCGGACTCATTGGCCAGTATGCCCACGGCAACGAACCCAGCCACCATATGGCTTATCTCTATAACTTTGTAAACCAGCCCTGGAAGACCCAGCAAAGGGTCCGGGAAATAATGGACAACCAGTATTCAAACCTGCCCGATGGACTGAGCGGCAATGAGGATTGCGGGCAGATGTCAGCCTGGCTGATTATGAGCGCCATGGGATTTTATCCCGTGACCCCCGGTTTGCCCGAATATATCATTGGCACCCCCTGGTTTGAGGAAATGGAAATTACCCTCGAAAACGGAAATGTTTTTAAAATTACCGCCAACAAGGTCTCTGACAAGAATTTCTATATCCAGTCGGCCAGCCTCAATGGTCAGGACCATCCGTATTCCTATCTTTCTCATGATGCCATCATGAAGGGTGGGCATTTGCATTTTGAAATGGGCAGCAAACCCAACAAGGAATGGGGAGGCCAGGATGAATTTGTTCCGGTCACCCATATCCAGGATGAGCTTATCGTGCCCGTGCCTGTCATCATCTCAGAAGGCGCACGCATCAGGGAATCTGCCCAAATAGAAATGGCCGCAATTCAGCCCGGGCTGGATATCTATTACACCCTCGATGGAACCACACCCACCCGTGAATCAAATAAATACGAAGGCCCCATGACCCTCGATACCACCGTTACCGTTAAGGCTGTTACTTTCCAGGAAGGCATGGGCTATAGCTTTCCTGTAAAGGCCTCCTTCGTGAAGCTGAATATTGAACGCTCCGTGGATATCCTTACGGAATGGGCTCCGAATTACCACGCGGGTGGGGAAGAAGCCCTGATCGACGGACTCAGGGGTGCTGAGAACTGGCGGCTCGGCGGATGGCAGGGCTATACCGGCACCGACTTCGAAGCCATTGTCGACCTGGGTAAGGTGCAGCCTGTAAATTATGTGGCTGCCGGCTTTGTCCAGGAAATCCGCTCATGGATCTGGATGCCCGTGGATGTCAGTTTTTATGTCAGCGATGATGGGGAAGACTTCGTCAGGGTGGCCTTTGTTCAGAACACCGTCCCCATCGACGATTACAGCTACGTGGTGAAGGATTTTGGGGCCAGGGTCAATACTGAAGCCCGCTATGTGAAGGTGAAGGCTACCAACTTCGGCACCATTCCCCAATGGCACCTGGGTGCTGGCGGCAATGCTTACATTTTCGTGGATGAAATTATCGTAGAATGATTTTTTAATAGTATGGCCCATTGAAGTGACCTGGGCTGGACTAATCCAGGTTTTTAAAAGGGAAATTCACTTTTTATTCAAATTTCAGTGAGGGATCCAATAGGATGCCTCACTGTTTTTTTATCCCTATTGATAAAGGAAAAACCATTGAACAGCTTTTCTGGTCTCAAAACCTTTCCATGTCTTGTTTGGGTCAGAGTTTAGACGTAGTTCAGACGTAGTTAACACGTAGTTCAGACGTAGTTCAGACGTGCGTGTACGTTTAAACTACGTTTCAACTACGTTTAAAATTCGTTTTACCTACGTGTTGGATATGATCCTGAACCAGGCTAAGACCAGGTTTGATCAGGCCCCTTGAAGGCTTATTGATCTTAAGGTGCAGGGGTATCTTGTGCAGCGGTTTTATCCTTAAGGGCAAAAGAATTTCATTACCTGAAGTCCGGGAAGAAAAGGGTTTTGGATGGATTTAACAAAACATCCGTTGCCGGGATGGGATTTGCAGAAGATCAGAAACGGTGCTGATAGCCAATGCGAACCACCTGGGTTTCATAATAATCCTGCGACGTAATATCAAAGCCATTGCCTTCGAGTTCGTATTTCACCACCAGGGTGTTGAAAATGTCGGAGGCATTCAGGAAAAGCTCGCCACGGCCGTTGAGTACTTCCTTCTTCAGGCCCCCGTCGACCGAATACCTGGCCAGGATTTTTCCCTGGGGAAGGATGTCGGGTGACAGGTAAGTGCCGGTAATCTGCAGGTTAAAACTCCGGGGCAGTTTTACATCGAAGATCAGTTTGAGGTTGCCCGCATAGGCCGATTGTTCCTCGCGCGAAAAGCTGATGTTTGAGGGGTAGGCATTGATGATTTCAAAAGCCGCCATGCGGTTCAGGTAAACATTGGCATTCGTGCTAAGTTTCACAGTCCTTAAAAGCTGTTGGGTCCATACCCATTCCACACCTGTATTGTAACCCTTGCCTGCGTTCTGGTTCACCGAGGCCAGCCTGTTGCTCTCCGGAACCTCGGTGATGATCTTTGTCAGGATGTTTCGTGAAATGCGGTGATAGCCTGCCAGGTAAAAAGTTCCTTTATCATAGGAATTTCGGTAACCCAGTTCAAAGGATTGGGTGAACTGGGGCACCAGGGTCGGATTCCCGAGGTTTAATATCTCCGGGTCAGCATAAGTGGGGAACACCCTGAGCATGCTTTCCGATGGACGGTCTACCCTGCGGTTGTAAAAGGCTGTCAGGCGGTTTCTATCGTTGAGAAGCCAGGAAGCCCTAACGTTTGGAAAAAACCCGAAATAATCGAATCCATTGCTTTCATAAACACTGTGGCTCTCATCCACCAGGTAATCGATCCTGGCGTATTCAGCCCTCAGTCCGGCTTCCAGTTCTAAAGCCTTTAATTCATAAACGTAATTGGTGTAGGCTGCCGACATATACTCACGGTATTCGGCAGTGCCAGCAAGGCCGGGATCGAGAATGGAGTTGATGCCGGGGGTGAATACAATATCATTGGGAAATATGCGGGCCATTTGTTTGGTACCAATCTCAATCCTTCCGGCACGTAGTGGCCTGACATAGTCCACGGTCAGGTCAAGGATGTTCTCATCGGCGATCAGGGCTGTGGTGTCAGTCCCCATGATTCCGTTTTCAAAATTGTCGAAATAAAACACCTCATCTTTCCTGCGGAAGGAATAATTCAGCGAGGAGGTCAGGCTGTGACCAGGCTGGATGAAGCGATGCGCGTGAGTGATGGTTGCAAAGAGGGTTTGGTTGACCTCGTTCTCGTAATACTCCCACAGGCGC
This sequence comes from Bacteroides sp., assembly GCA_036351255.1. Classification (NCBI taxonomy): domain Bacteria; kingdom Pseudomonadati; phylum Bacteroidota; class Bacteroidia; order Bacteroidales; family Bacteroidaceae; genus Bacteroides; species Bacteroides sp. The sequence continues at coordinate 1,010 of JAZBOS010000136.1, read as the reverse complement.
ACTTGCTCGTTGGTATTGGCGTTTAAATAGGGGAGGTCGCCCAGGTCAGTATATTCCCTGTAATTAAATAAGGCTGAAAAAGTAAGGGTGTTTCTTTCATTGATGGAATAGTCCAGTCCCCCGCGCAGGTTGTATATGGGCTGGGTCCGGTTTTCAAGCCATTGCTGGCTGACAGGATTGCTGTCATCATATTCACGGAGGAAAAACTCGCTTTTCATCATCGTTTTATGATACAGCAGATCGCCATGCACAAAAAAGTTAAAGGCATCCTTCCGGTAATTGGCTGAGAGTGAAGGGTTGACTTTGGGGGTAAGGAGGTACTGATCCCTGATGCCGGGCAGGTTATCTTTTTTGCTGCCCAAATTTCCAAGGCCAAGGGTAAGGCCAGCCCTGCCATTCCAGCCCTGTTGCTGTTCCTTGCGGAAGATGATATTGATGATGCCAGCCATGCCACTTGCATCGTATCGGGCCGAAGGGTTATTGATGATCTCGATGCCTGCAATGGCTGAAGCCGGTATGTTTTCCAGTCCTGATTGACTGCCCATCCCCGTAATGGCGGTCTGCTTGCCGTCGATGAAAACGGTCACCTGGTCACTTCCCCTGAGGGAAACCTTCCCGTCACGGTCAATGGTGACTCCCGGAAGGTTCTGCATGGCCTGGAGGGCGGAGCCGCCTGCCTGGCTTAAGTTATCTTCAATGGAATAAACCTTGCGATCCATGGATGAAATCACCTCCTCACGAATGCCTGAAACCGTGACCCCCTCGATTGAGAGGGAACTTTCTGCCATCAGAATATTACCAAGGTCAAGAAAAGAACTCAGGCGGCCAATATGAAAGGGGGTATATTGCTCCTCATATCCTACAAAAGAAGTTTTAAGCAGGTAGTCTCCACCACCCAACTTACCAATACTGAAATGGCCCTGTTCGGTGGTAACTGTACCGGTCACGAAATTGCTGTCGGGCAGCTGGATGATCTGTACCGTAACAAATGGCAGGGGTTGACGATCATT
>JAZBOS010000135.1 GCA_036351255.1 Bacteroides sp. | reverse complement strand
TTTTGTAAACGGCAAGACACCTTTCGCGGGCTGCCTTGTGGTCAACAATGGGTTCTGGATAATTTTCCGAATCCAGTTCAGGAATCCATTCCTTCACAAAGATTCCTTCGGGGTCAAATTTTTTCTGCTGTTCGGTGGGGTTGAATATCCTGAAATAGGGCGCGGCATCAGTTCCTGTTCCGGCGCTCCATTGCCAGCCCCCGTTGTTGGAAGACAACTCAAAATCGAAGAGTTTTTCGGCAAACCAAGCCTCACCCCAGCGCCAGTCGATCAGCAGGTGTTTGGTAAGAAAACTGGCAGTGATCATCCGCAAGCGATTGTGCATATAGCCGGTGGCAGCCAGTTGTCGCATCCCCGCGTCCACCATCGGGAAGCCCGTTCGTCCCTCTTTCCAGCGCTCAAATTCCTGCTCGTTATTGTGCCATTCAATGCGGTCGTATTCTGGCCTGAAAGAAGCATACACTACCCGGGGAAAATGCATCAGGATCATGGCATAGAATTCACGCCAGATCAGTTCATTCAGGAAAGTGGCGTTCCACTCCCTTGCCTGACGTACCAGGTGCCTGATGCTGATAAGCCCGAAACGCAAGGCTGGTCCAAGGCGAGAAGTACCGTTCAATGCCGGAAAATCACGTGTCTTATCATAATGGCGGATCTCCTCTTCCTTAATTTTCAAATCCGGCATTGGTAAACCTGAGGGCTTAAACCCCAGTTCAGCCAGTGAAGGCATTGCATGAAAAGAATCCTTTATACATTTGTCCAATAGGTTTTCTGAACGAAATTCTGCCAGGTGTCGTGGCTCGAGCATTTCATTCCAGCGACGGCTGTAAGGGGTAAAGACCAGGTAAGGAGTGCCATCACTTTTCAGCACTTCGTCCTTGTTTAAAATCAAATGATCGAGGGCCTGCTCAAAGGCAATGCCGTTTGAAGCCAGCAATGCCCTCACCTTTTCGTCGCGTTTCATTCCGTAAGGCTCGTGGTCGGCATTGGAATAAACCGCCTCAATGTCAAATTGCTGAATAAGCTGCTGAAAAACCTCAAAGGGGTTCCCCTTTCTCACCAGGATACCACTTCCCACTTTCCTCAACTGCCCGTTTATTCCCTCAAGGGTAGGATAAATGAATTCCACCCTATGGTCGTTTTTAGGCAAAGGCTCCAGTATGGCATCATCAAAAATAAAAAGGGGAAGCACCGGCAAGGGACCCTGAAGAGCCTTGTACAAGGCTTTATTGTCGTGAAGGCGAAGATCGCGTCGAAACCAGAATATTGAAATGCGCATCGGCAGAAATGATTGATTGTTTTTATGATTTTTAAACAAATAAAAACGGGATTTGATTAATGCACCAATGTCAAATGCCTGAAAAATCAGATCCAGGGAAAGCCCTTATGAAGCAAAAATTATAAAGGATCCAGGAATAAAATCTAAAAGAGTCATTCTCAGACTTCAGGACTAAGCGCTTTCCCTTTCCTCAGCACAATCAGGGTAATCTCGGGGGGCATCCCTACCCTTCCGGGGATGCTCAGGAATCCGAAGCCGCGGTTGACATAGAGTTGCTGTTCGCCTTCGGAATAAAGCCCTGACCACTCATTGTACTTATACTTCACGGGGCTCCAGTTGATCAGCTGGTTGCTGATGCCAAACTGCATCCCGTGGGTGTGCCCGCTTAGGGTCAATTCGACATCGGTGGCGGGGATAATTTGTTCGCGCCAGTGCGAGGGGTCGTGAGAAAGCAGGATCTTAAAAGGGAAGCTGGCGCTTTCGCCCAGAGTTTTCTGCAGATCGCCGTGCTGCTCAAAAGGCGGCATTCCCCAGTTTTCCACCCCGGCCAGCATAATGGAATCGTTGCCTTGCTTAATGAAGACGTGTTCGTTGAGCAGCACCCTGAAGCCCATTTGGGTCTGCACTTCAACCAGGCGTTGCGTATCAGGGTCTTTCTTCTCGATGGTACCCCAGGTGCGGTAGTCGCCGAAATCGTGGTTTCCGAGTATTGAATAAACTCCATCTGGTGCTTGCAGATTCCTGAACACTGGGATGAACTTCTCGGCCTCACGGGCACCATTATTGACCAGATCGCCCGTGAAAACAATGAGATCGGGTTGCAAACTGCTGATCAATTTCAGTCCATCGGCCACCCGCTCTTCGCGGGTGAAGCTTCCAAGGTGGGCATCAGAGAATTGCACCAGCCGGTAACCGTCAAAGCTTTCGGGAAGGTCATCAAACCATATCTCCACTTCTTCCACCTGAAAGTTCTTCCGACCAAAGCTGAAACCATAGACAGTTACCGAAAACATATAGGCGGCAAAGACCAGCCCCAGGACGGGGAACAGCAATCCAAGGCGCATATTTTTTAGTGGGCGAAGGAAACGTGCCCTGTATGGCAAGACCTTATCGAACACTCGTCCACCCAACAGCCTGAAATCATTCATGAAAACAAACAGGAAGAAGCTCATCTTGGGGATTACCACCAGGAGGAAGGCCCCGATCAGGACATAAAACCTGCGGTAAGTAATGTAATCCTCAGTTTGTGCACCCCGCACGTAAGCAATCCAGAAGATGGAAAAAGCCACCAGTGCCAAATCAATCAGCCACCAGACCTTCAAGACAAATTTCCGGAAGGGGGTCAGACGATGGTGCGAAAACAGGGAGCGCAAACCACGGTAAGCATAAAAATCGGCCAAGATAAGCAGGAGGGCAATGATGAGGGTTCTGAAAAGCATTAATCCTTAAAAATATTATAGTATAGTGATTGGGTTTATCGGTTAAACATTATCTTTGGATCAACAAAAGGGTTCAAAAATTCGGCTTGCAAAGGTAATTGTTTTATTTTAGTAAAACACTTAATTTCAGTGAATTGTTCATCTTATGACAGGGGTTTTTTACCAGGGGTATTTTGTTTTGTTCCTGATCATTACCTTGGGCATTATCCTGGGGAATGTAAAGTTCAGGGGCTTTTCGCTCGACATTTCTGCGGTTATTTTTGTGGCGCTGATCCTGGGGCATTATGGCTTTCTTGTCCCCCCTGCCTTTCAGACCATCGGCCTGCTGTTCTTTATCTTTACCATTGGCATTCAGGCCGGGCCAGGTTTTTTTGACGCTTTCCAGAAATTTGGGAGGCAGTTAATGCTGATTTGCCTGATACTGGTTTCCCTTGCTGCAGGGATTAGTTACCTGTTGAGTAACACTTACGATATTCACCCCTTTCTGGGGGTTGGCTTGTTCAACGGAGCGCTGACCAGCACCCCTGGCCTGGCAGCAGCCATTGACATTACAGGCTCTCCCCTGGCATCCATCGGTTACGGGGTAGCCTATCCTGCCGGGGCGGTGCTGACCATCCTTATCATTCACCTCTTGCCGGTCATTCTGCGGGTGGATATGAGGAAGGAAGAGAAAAAATACCAGGACAAGGTCACGGAGGAGTTCCCATTGGTGATTAACCGCAATTATGTGGTGGAGAACCAGAACATCCACGGGAAAACGCTGAAGGAAATTAAGATAGGCAGCATGACCCAGGCAGTGGTATCGAGGGTAAAACACCAGAACCAGGCTTTTACCCCAAACAGCGGGACCCGCCTTTTTCTTGGCGACATCGTTAAGGTAGTGGGCACCGAAGCTGCCCTGCACCAGGTGGAGTTTATGATCGGCAAGCCCTCGGAAGAGGATATTTCCCTGGCCGA
>JAZBOS010000134.1 GCA_036351255.1 Bacteroides sp. | reverse complement strand
TCCGGGGCTAGGCGGGATCCATCACAGGGAAATTATCAATATTATCAAAATTATCAATATTGTCAGTTTCTGATTTTGAGGATATCTGTGTGACGAATAATCACAAGGGGCCTAAGGCTTGGGGCATGGAGTTCAGCCGCGTAGCGGCGACCGTTTGAAAATAAAAAATTAAAAATGAAAAGTGAAAAATGGGTAAGGCGATCGCTTTAACCTTTGTTCCATAAGGTAATAAGGTTTAAACGGGCAGTTGAAAGGGACTTTTTACTAAGGTAATAAGGTTTATAACTTGCCTGTCGTTTCTTACCTTATTACCTTAGTAACCAAATGAGTACCACCCCAACCAGGACCTTATTACCTTATTGAGGCTGAAACCTCCGGCAACTTTGATAGGGCGATGGGGCTAATCAGAATCTGTGAGAAAGTTTCAAAGCACAGAAACATTTCTGCCATTATCGGGAAAACCACTCCTATTATTCTACCTTTTTGAAATCTTATTTCTATTACCTATATTTATGCAATTATTATTATGTTTGATTTAGCAATATTAATGTTCCCGGAAATGGATGAATGAGTATGATTTAATCATCGTTATAAAAGAGCGGACAGCAATTTAAAAATGAAAGAAATTGCGACTAAATATTTCATTAACAGAAAAGAATGGAGGAAGTGGCTCGAAACTAATTTTGAGACCGAAGAAGATATTTGGTTGGAGTATCCGCTAAAGAAGACGGGTAAGAAACGAATCTTGTATAATGATGCGGTTGAAGAAGCACTCTGTTTCGGATGGATTGATAGTACCGTTAAATCATTGAACGAGGAGACTAGTATTCAAAGATTTTGCAGGAGGAGAAGAAAATCGACATTCTCACAACCGAACATAGAACGACTGAGATGGCTATATGAAAACAATTTGATATACCACTCAATTAAGGATGAAGTTTTCAAAATCATTCAACAAGAATTCGTTTTTCCAAAAGACATTATCAGGAATTTGAAATCAAATAAAATCGTTTGGGAGAACTATCGAACCTTTTCAGAGCCATATAAACGAATCAGAATTGCATACATTGATAGTGCAAGGAAAAGACCTGAAGAGTTTGAAAAACGATTAAACAATTTCATTGAAAAAACAAAAGAAAATGTGCTGATAAAAGGATTTGGTGGAATTGAAAAATACTATTAAAAACAAGAACTGCTGCCAACATGGTATATAAAAATTTGATAATCAGTATATCGCGTTGGGATTTTCTCACATTCGCTCTTTGCCGCAGCGGACAAGAACGCAAGCCGCCCACTCCAACTCTTCACCTACCAGAATAGTTGGCTTAAATTAAAAATGAAAAGTCATGATAAGATTCTTTAGAAAAACCAGAATAAAACTGCTAACAGAAAACAAGCTGACCAAATACATCATTTATGCTTTTGGTGAGGTCTTAATCGTCATTATTGGTATATTAATAGCCATTCAAATTAACAGTTGGAATAACGATAGGATACAGGCCAAAAAAGAAACGGCATATATTGAAGAAATAAGGAAAAGCCTAATCTCAGATTTAGAAAGTATAGCATTTATCAAGGATTTTAATGAAAAAAAAGATAGTTGTATAAACAGAAGTTTGGAACTGCTTGGTACAAAAATGAGCAATGAGGAACGGGCCTTAGAGTTTATGACTTTGATGATTGAATCAACGGGAAGATATGAAATTTTCAGGCAAAATAGTGTCGCTTTTAATGGTATGATTTCGGCGGAAACCATTGAACTTATTTCCAATGATTCGCTCCGAATGGCTTTGTCTGAATATTATGGAATGGAAGCCGAATATGAATCGGACACGCAGAGTGGGGTCAGGGAATTTACAAGAAAGTTTGTTGAAGTGGCTGGCCCTTCAGTTATGAGCAATGAATTAGCATCTCAATTATATGGTTCAAATCTGGATTTTGAATTTTCAGGTATGCAGAATAATGAGTTTCATAAAGATCCTGAGGTATTTTTCCGACTATTGTTAATGAAATTGAATATGCAGGATCAAAATGAAACATTAGAAAAAACAAAGTTGAAAATTGAGCAAGTTTTAGAATTGATCTCAAAAAAATCTGAAAAAGCCAAAATGTTATTAAAATAAGTAACCTATTAAGATACTATTATTTCCCAAAAATAAGAATAAAGTTACTTTTAGAAAATAAAGGGCCTAGCAGCCGGCGGCTTTTTTTAATTGTTCCGGGTGATTGTCAGGAGGGATGTCTGTCTATGGAGAAAGTTTAATGCAGTAACTATTGATTTAGCCTTATTGCTTTAATAACCAAATTATTAGTCACAAAGGGGAACCTTATTGCTTTATTGAGGCTGAACCCTCCGGCAGCCTGGGTAAGGGTATTGGTTAAAAAGAACAGAACCAAAAAATCAATTCAATAAAGCAATCTATTATCATGTTTAAATACTTATCACTCAATAAAAAAGAGTCCGTTTGATGATTCGTAAAATCTATATCTTTGAAAAGAGAAAACAAGCCAATTTAACTTGGGTTTTCGCCAAAAAATAGGCAAATTATTTAACTTTTTTCGGGTATTTATAAGTCAGAACCAATACATATTCATTAAAAATGTTTCTGCCAAAATCCTCTCAATAATTCTCATTAAAATAATCCCTGGGCAATGAAGAGATTTACGAAAAATGAAATACGGAAATTTCTGTTTGGCGTTTTAACCGGATTTATCATCTGGTTCATCCTGGATCTCTTTTTTAACTGGGACGAAAACGTCAGGGATTTTTGGGATGGCTTTCATTCCGCGAAAAGCAGATTTGAGAATACGAAATAAAATCTGGCTCCTCTATGCGGTATGTATAATTCCTTTGCCATACCTTTTGCCTGAACACCTCCCCCCATTGCACAACAACAGTTTGTAATTGAATGCCTGAATCAAAAATCTTCAGTCAGGTTTCAATTTTCAAAAAACACCCTGATTTTTATGATTCCATAAAGGATCAATTTTCTTATATTTGTGGGTTCATTGAAAAAGTAAATCACCTGGATTTGCCTTTCTTTTTAAAAGTAACTCACTTACTTTATTCGTTTCATTAAAAACCGGTTTACCAGGAAATGAAGAACAAATACATTGACCTGATAGAACAAACCTTCGAGTTTCCGCAGGAAGAGTTTAAGGTGATTGACAACGAGCTGTATTTTCACGATATTGCGCTGATGGATATCATCAAGCAATACGGCACCCCGCTTAAGATCAGTTACCTGCCCAAGGTCAGCCAGCAGATACAGAAAGCCAAGCGTATGTTTAACGTGGCGATGGCCAGGGTGGACTATAAGGGTGAGTATAATTACTGTTACTGTACCAAAAGTTCACATTTCAGTTTTGTGCTGGAGGAAGCGCTGAAGAACGACATTCATCTGGAAACTTCTTCGGCTTTCGATATTTACATTGTGGAGGAGTTGTACAACCTGGGTCTGATAGACCGAAATAAATTCATCGTTTGCAACGGCTTCAAAAGGCAACTCTATACCCAAAAGATCAGTGAGTTGATCAACAATGGTTTTGAGAACACCATCCCGGTGATCGACAACAAGAATGAGATCAAGGCCTATTCCGAGCTGATTGAAAAGGACAAGCGGGTTCAGCTGGGCATTCGCATAGCCTCGGAAGAGGAGCCGATGTTCGAGTTCTATACCTCCCGCCTGGGAATTCGTTATAATGACATTGTGCCTTATTATAGGGCAAACATTGAAAAGGATCCGCGCTTCACGCTGAAGATGCTTCACTTTTTCATCAATACGGGCATCAAGGACAATGCCTATTACTGGAACGAGTTATCGAAGTGTGTGAACGTTTACTGCGACCTGAAGAAGATCTGCCCCGAGTTGGACAGCCTGAACATTGGGGGCGGTTTCCCCATAAAGAACTCACTGGCCTTTGAATACGACTATGAATACATGACCGAAGAGATCGTGGCGCAGATCAAGAACATTTGCAATCAGAACGGGGTACAGGAGCCGAATATCTTTACGGAATTTGGAGCCTTCACCGTAGGTGAAAGCGGGGCAACCCTCTATTCCATCCTGGACCAGAAGCAGCAGAACGACCGCGAGCACTGGAATATGATTGACAGCAGCTTTATGACCACCCTTCCCGACATCTGGGCCGCCAAGCAACGTTTCATCCTGCTGGCCGTCAACAACTGGGACAGCGAATACCAAAGGGTGAACCTGGGTGGGCTGACCTGCGACAGCCAGGACTACTACAATGCCGAGCTGCACTCGAACGCCATCTTCCTTCCCAAGATCAGGGAAGACGTAGTACAGTATATCGGGATGTTTCACACGGGTGCTTACCAGGAGAGCCTTGGAGGCTTCGGGGGCATACAGCACTGCCTGATACCTGCTCCCAAGCTGGTGATCATTGACCGCGACGAGGAGGGCGAGTACAACACCAAGTTGTTTGCCAAGGAGCAAAGCTATAAGTCGATGCTCAAGACCCTGGGGTTCTGATTAAAGCAAAGCAGAAGGCCTGCCTGCCATTCATTTTACGATTTCCCTGATGCCTTTGCGGGCTGTTTTCGCCTTTGTGCAAAAAAGCCAATGAATGGAAAGGAAAATTCCCAGCCTGAATCCAATGTTCAGCCCCCATTTACGTTATGGAGTTATGGCACAGGTGAGGGTGCTTATATTTTCAGCTTTACAATACTTTTGTTAATTTTGCAAGTCTAAAAAAACATTCCCCCCAACGGATGGAGAATAAACCCAGGAAACTTAAGAAGAACGCTTACCGGGCGAAAAAGGAAAAGAGGAGTGACCTCGAGGGCAATGAGCTTTCGATGCAATCGTTTGGCGAATTTTTGCGTAACAAGCGGCTGCGCAAAACAGTGGGTCTTTTTTTCATCCTGCTTTCGTTTTTTCTGCTGCTGTCGTTTATCTCCTATCTTTTCAGCTGGAAGGCCGATGATGACCTGCTCAACGGCAGGGTGTTCAACTGGGAGCTGCTGAAAGACACTACGATCCTTGCCGACAATATGATGGGGCGGCTCGGAGCCATCACTGCGCACCTGTTCATTAAAAAGTGGTTTGGCCTCTCGTCTTTCCTGTTCGTGCTCATATTATTCGTGGCAGGCTTTAGATGGCTGTTCGAGCACAGCCTGTTGCCCGGCTGGAAGACCCTGCGCTATTCCACCTTTTTCATCCTCTGGACCTCTTTGTTTTTTGGGGCCATCATCCATTCAGGGCCCTGGCTGATACTGGGTGGCACCTTTGGTTACCAGGCCAACGTATGGCTTAACGGTATCATAGGCGGCTTCGGCACGGCCCTGTTTTTGCTGTTTTCGCTGGGCACCTTCCTGATCCTCGCCTTTGACCCCAATTTCGTAGCCGTGGGGCAGTTCATCCACAAGCTTTTTGCCCGTAAAGAAGAAGAACCTGAACTGGAGATTTCGACCGGAACGGATGATGACTCTAGTGCGCAGGAAGACCCCTTTGCCAAGGAAGAGGAACCCGACGACTTCCCGATAGAAATCGACTTTGGCGAGAAAGAGCCTATGGTGCCCGTGGGAGTGGACGAAGCTCGACCCGCAGCAGCAGACCATGGGCCTGCCCTTGAGATCGTGGAAGGCGACGGCAAGATCACAGGGCATAATTACCAGGCCATTGACGACCCCAACCAGTTTGGGGAAGACAATGATATGCCAGACCTGTCGCATCTGGGGCTGTATGACCCCACCCTTGACCTTCCGAAGTACAAGATCCCTGACCTGAGCCTGCTGGATGACCACGGCAGCAGCTCTATCCACGTCAACAAGCAGGAGCTGGAGGCCAACAAGAACAAGATCATTGAGACGCTGAACAACTACTCCATACAGATTGAACGGATCAAGGCCACGGTAGGCCCGACGGTGACCCTGTATGAGATCATCCCGGCGCCCGGGGTGCGCATTTCCCGCATCCGTAACCTGGAAGATGACATTGCCCTGAGCCTCTCGGCTTTGGGTATCCGCATCATCGCCCCCATCCCCGGCAGGGGGACCATAGGCATTGAAGTGCCCAACAGCAACCCCGAGATCGTCTCCATGCGTTCCATCCTGGCCAGCGAGAAGTTCCAGAACTCCACCTATGAGTTGCCCATTGGACTGGGAAAGACCATTGCCAATGAGACCTTCATTGCCGACCTGACAAAAATGCCTCACCTGCTGATGGCAGGGGCTACCGGACAGGGGAAATCGGTTGGATTGAATGCCATCCTGGCATCTATTCTTTTCAAGAAACACCCTGCCTATGTTAAATTTGTGCTGGTGGACCCCAAGAAAGTAGAGCTGACGTTGTTCTCGAAGATAGAGCGGCACTACCTGGCTAAGCTTCCCGATGCCGAAGATGCCATTGTGAACGACACCAGGCAAGTGATCAGGACGTTGAATTCGCTCACCATCGAGATGGACAACCGCTATGACTTGCTGAAGGATGCGCAGGTCAGAAACATCAAGGAATACAACGCCAAGTTCGTGGAGCGCAGATTAAACCCCAATCACGGGCACCGCTTTTTACCTTACATCGTGCTGTTCATTGATGAGTTCGCCGACCTGATCATGACTGCGGGCAAGGAGATTGAGCTGCCCATTGCCCGACTGGCGCAGTTATCGAGGGCTGTGGGGCTACACCTGATCATCGCAACGCAGCGGCCTTCGGTGAACATCATAACGGGTACCATCAAGGCCAACTTCCCGGCACGCATTGCTTTCAGGGTCGCCTCGAAGATCGACTCCCGCACCATTCTCGATACCGGCGG
>JAZBOS010000133.1 GCA_036351255.1 Bacteroides sp. | reverse complement strand
GCAGAAAAACCTTGGCAGCACCCCGCCTGGGGAAAAAATGAACCGGGATCGGATCAGAAAATAAAGAGGTCTTCTTTGGCCAGTTTGGTCACAGGTCCAAAGAGGCGCTCTACTTCTTCAAAATTCACATTGTTTTCGTTGCCCAGGATGACATAGGTTTTGGGCTGGTTTTTGATGTAGGTTTCGTTGAAGGCCTTCACATCGTTGAGGGTGATTGAGGGGAGCTCGCGGAATAGCTGAATGCGCGGATCTTCCTTATAGCCCATGCGTTTGGCGCCGAGGTAGTTCCAGATTACGAAGGCGTCGCGGATACGCTGGGTACGCAGGTTCGAGATCATTTGTTCCTGTGCCAGGCGGAAGGAGGATTCGGAAACGGGCATTTCGTTGAAGAGCTCGTTGAAAGCGCTGAAGGCATCAACTACCTTGTCGTTCTGGGTTGCAATGAAGCTGTTGTTCATATAGGTTTCATCGGGCCAGGAAGGTGCAGAATAATTGGAGCGGGCGGTGTAGGCCAGTCCGCGTTTCTCGCGCATCTCCTGGAATACGATGGCATTCATGCCTCCGCCAAAATAGCTGTTGTACATCGTGATCTGGGGTACCATCCCGGGGTCGAAGCCGATGCCTTTTGAGATGGTTTGCAGGTAGCTCTGGTTAGCGTCGTAATGGGCAAACAATACCTTGTTAACAGGGGTTGCAAGGGGCTCGAAACTGGTTCCCGTGGGAATGGCGCCGAGATTGCGGGGGGTCTTGTGCAGCTGGTCGAGTTGTGCTGTAATCTCGTTCAGGCTTTGCGGACCGAAGAACACCACGCGGTGCTGCAGGGCCCAGAGGTTCTGCAGGGTTTTGATCAGTTGTTCTGAAGTCAGCGCATCCAGTTCAGCGTCGGTCAGGGTATAGGTACTTGGATTCCGAGGTCCGTACATGGCGTAGTTTACCAGTGCTGAGAAATTGGAGCCCTGGTTGGCCTTGCTGTCCTGGCGTGCTTTTTTTGCGTTTTCAACATAGCGGGCCAGGGATGCATCGTCGGCACGGGCATCCATAATCAGTTCTTCGAAAAGTTTCACGGCAGCTTCCAGGTTTTCGCTCAGGCCACTGATGGTGATACGGGTATCTTCATCGCCTACCATCACGTTGAAAGTGCAGGCGAGTTTGTAAAACTCGTTGCCTATCTCTTCGGCACTGTATTTTCCGTTGCCCAGGAACTCAATGAAGTTGCCGGCCAGCGAAAGGTATTTGTCGTGGTAACTTCCCATTTCCCAGTAATAAGTCAGGGTAAAGGTGGGATTGGCATCGTTTTTGGCATAAAGTACTTCGATACCGCTGGGGGTAGTTCCGCGGGTCACATCTTTTTCGAAGTCGAGAAATACGGGCTCGATGGGTTCGACGCTGGCGGCTTTCACCTGCTGCAGCAGGGGCGACTCGGCATCGCGGTTGATGTGGATGGGGGTAATGGCGGGTTTTTCAACCGGCTGAACATCCTGGGGCTGGCCCTGGCGTTTGTAAACCACCACATAATTGTCGTCGCGCAGGTGTTCGTTGGCAAAAGCCACCACTTCTTCTTTGGTGATCTTGCTGAGGCGGTCGATGTAGTTGATGCTCTGCTCGTAAGGCTGCCTGTTGAGGAAGCTCATGGCCATAGCCATGGCGCGTCCGCGGCTATTCTCGATGCGGCGCATCTCCTGCAGCTTCAGGTTGTTGATGGCTGCTTCCATTAGCCAGTCTGGGAATTCGCCTTTTTTCAACAGATCGAGCTGTCCCAGCAGCAGGTCTTTTACCTCGTCGAGGGTTTGTCCGCTTTTGTTGCGGCCCGATAGGGTAAGCATGGAATAGTCGGTCATGGAGCGTGCGTAAGCTCCTGCGCCCAAGGTGGCTTGTTGCTTGTTGAGGTTTTGGTCGATGAGGCCGGCACGGCGGTTGCTCAGGATCATCCCGATCATATTCAGGTAAGGGATCTGGTCGGAGGTTGCCCCTTCAAAGCGCCAGCCAAGCTGGATGTTCTCGGCTTGCAAACCGATGACTTCCTTAACGATGGGCTGGGTGATGGCGGGTTGTTCACCAAAGCGCGGGAGTTCAAGTGGGGAGGGCTTCAGCTGTCCAAAATATGCATCAATGACGCGGATGGCTTCGTCGGGGTCGAAGTCGCCCGACATCACAACGGCCATATTGTTGGGCACATAATATTTCTTGAAGAAATTCTTGATGTTGATGATGGAAGGGTTTTTCAGGTGTTCTGCTTCCCCGAGGGTGGTCTGCTGCCCGTAAGGGTGGTTGGGAAAGAGGCCCTGCATCAGGGCTTCGGAAGCCTGGCGGCCGTCGTTGGTCAGCGACATATTCTTTTCTTCGTAGACGGTCTCTAGCTCCGTATGGAACAGGCGAATTGTGGCGTCGTTGAAGCGCTGGGCCTGGATCATCGCCCAGTTTCGGAGCTGGTTGGCCGGGATGTTTTCCATGTAAATGGTGTAGTCGTTGGAGGTTCCGGCATTGGTGCCAGTCGATCCGATGGCGGTCATCAGGCGGTCGTATTCGTTGGGGATGGCCAGGGTGGAGGCAATATAGGATATGCTGTCGATCTGATGATAGAGGGCTGCCCTAACTGCCGGGTCAGTTTCTAAGCGATATACCTCGAACAGGGCCTCTATCTGGTCGAGCAGGGGTTTTTCTTTTTCCCAGTCGAGGGTGCCAAACTCGCTGGTGCCTTTAAACATCAGGTGCTCGAAATAGTGAGCCAGTCCGGTGGTCTCGGCGGGGTCGTTCTTGCTGCCAACACGCACAGCTACATAGGTCTGAATGCGGGGTTCTTCCTTGTAAACCGAAAGATAAACTTTCAGGCCGTTGTCGAGGGTGTAGATCCGGGCATTGAGCGGATCGTTATCAAAACTTTCGTAGGTGTATGTTTTCTGCCCCACTGCCAGACCCTGGAGGAGAAACAACAGGGTGAAGAAGGCAAAAAACCTTTTGATCATGTTTTGGGTCATCATAAAAATTTTTTGTGTTTAATTTAAAATGAAATTTAAGATTGAATTTCCTTTGTGTATCCAAACCCCGGCATGAAACATTTCAGCAAAAAGAAATGAAAGCCTGAAAATTGGTTTGGCAAATTTGTGAAAAAATTAAACATTCTTCGCAAAAAAACGTTTCATAATTCGTTAAAAATTAGCAAAAAAGCATAAAAAATTAATTTTTTTCCGGTACTTTAAACCATTGTTTTTTTTTGTTGTCAAATATAATCGTACCGTTAAGAAATTTCCATCAAAAATCACGTCATCACACCAAAACATATGAAAAAGAATCTTCGTTTGGTTTTAACCATCTTGACCATTTTGTTCATCCTGGGTTTGATATTTTACCCGAAAATTAAGCCTCTTTTTCAGAAAAATGAAGAAGGGCCTGGTGGCGGAATGGGCGGAGGCGGTTTCCAGATGAGGGCCTTGCAGGCCAATGGCCTGGTCATCACCCCATCTAACCTGCGCGAGATGATCAACAGCACGGGCACGCTGCTTCCAGATGAGGAGGTGGATCTTTCCTTTGAAACCAGTGGGAAGATTGTCAGCATTAACTTTTCGGAAGGCGCGCGGGTCAAGCGGGGAGATTTGCTGGCCAAGATCAACGACAGGCATTTGCAGGCACAGCTACTGAAGCTGCAGGCGCAGCTCAAATTGGCCCAGGAACGGGAATTTCGCCAGCGCAACCTCTTAACACGTGATGCCATCAGCCAGGAGAGTTATGACCAGGCGGTGACGGAATTACAGGCACTGGAGGCCGACATCATGCTGCTGGAGGCACGGATCGCCGAAACTGAGCTCAGGGCACCCTTTGACGGGATCATCGGATTGAGGTATGTGAGCGAAGGGGCTTACGCCAATCCCAATGCCCGCATTGCACAGCTCATCAAGATCAGCCCGCTGAAGGTGGAGTTTTCTATTCCTGAGCGTTATTCGGGCAACGTTACCCCGGGTTTCCCCATCACCTTCACCATTGACGGGATTAATGAACCTTTTTCCGCATCCGTTTATGCCGTCGACCCCAAGGTGGATATCAACACCCGGACCATTGTGGTGAGGGCTTTGTATCCCAACCGTCGCGAGGAACTGAAACCCGGGCGTTTTGCAGGGATCAACCTGCAGTTGGATGAAATAACCAATACCATTGCCATACCCACGGATGCTATGATAGCCGAGATGGATGGCGATAAGGTTTATGTTTATCGCAATGGGACTGCCGAACAAATTAAGGTGGAAACTGGATTGCGCACGGCCGATGAAATACAGATCGTTGATGGACTGTCGTTTGGCGACACTCTGTTGGTCACCGGGGTCATGCAATTGCGGCAGGGCTTGCCTGTAATGCTTGATCAGGTTGAGAATCCCGAATAGTGTTTACCAGAAATTTGTAAGATACCATGAGTCTTTCGTCCCTAAGTATACAGCGCCCCGTATTGTCGACGGTATTTACCATTTTGATCCTCCTGTTTGGCCTGATCGGACTGACTTATCTGGGCGTCAGGGAGTTCCCCAGCGTAGATCCGCCCATAATTTCAGTCAGCGTTTCCTATCCCGGGGCCAACTCGGATGTGATTGAGACACAAATCACTGAACCGCTGGAGCAAAGCATTAACGGTATTCCTGGCATCCGTACCCTGACCAGCGTTAGTCGTCAGGGCGGTTCCCGGATCTCGGTAGAATTTGAACTCAGCGTGGATATGGAAACCGCGGCCAATGACGTGCGCGACAAAGTATCACAAGCCCAGCGGAGGCTGCCCCGCGACGTTGATCCGCCTACTGTTTCGAAAGCCGACGCCGATGCCAGTCCCATCATGTTTGTGGTGCTGGAAAGCGACCGGAGATCCCTGCTGGAACTTTCTGAAATTGCCGAACTGACACTTAAGGAGCAGCTGCAGACCATCTCAGGGGTGAGTGGCATCCATATCTGGGGTCAGAAGCGTTATGCCATGCGGCTTTGGCTCGACCCGGTAAAGCTTGCAGGTTACGGGCTTACGCCCCTTGATGTGCGCAATGCCATTAACCGCGAGAACGTGGAGCTGCCATCGGGCAGCATCGAAGGAGCCACCACCGAACTCACCATTCGGACGTTGGGTCTGATGACCACCCCCGAAGAGTTTAACAACTTGATCATTAAGGAAGATGGTGGGCTGGTGGTCCGTTTCATGGACGTGGGCCGTGCCGAACTGGGACCTGAAGACCAGCGTGGTTTTGCTAAGCGTAACGGTATTCCGATGGTGGGGAATGCCATCGTTCCACAACCTGGTTCGAACCACATCGAAATTGCCGATGAGGTGTACCGTCGGATTGAATTCATTAAAAAGGACCTTCCGGATGATGTAACCATCGGCATTGGGTTTGACAACACAAACTTCATTCGCTCGTCCATCAAGGAGGTGATGAATACTATTTACATTGCTTTTGTCCTGGTGGTTGTGATCATTTTCCTGTTCCTGCGCGACTGGCGTACGACCCTGATCCCTATCCTGGTAATCCCGGTGTCGCTGGTAGGTGCGTTTTTTATCATGTATATCGCGGGGTTTTCCATTAACGTGCTGACGCTGCTGGCCGTGGTACTTGCCATTGGCCTTGTGGTGGACGATGCCATTGTGATGATGGAAAACATCTATGTGAAGATAGAGCAGGGGATGACTCCTATTCAGGCAGGCCTGGCTGGATCAAGGGAGATCTTTTTTGCGATTATCTCGACGACAATCACCCTGATTGCTGTGTTCTTCCCCATTGTATTTCTGGAAGGGATGACTGGACGGTTGTTCCGCGAGTTCAGCATTGTGATTGCAGGCGCGGTGGCCATTTCTTCTTTTGTGGCACTTACCTTTACGCCCATGCTTTCGACCAAGATCCTTAAGCAACGCACCAAGCATGGGCGTTTTTATGAAAGCACAGAAGGATTTTTCAGGAACCTCAATGAGGCTTACCGCAGGGGACTGGAAAGGTTTATGCGCAGGCGATGGATGGCCATTGTCATTCTGGTGGTGGCCGGAGGCCTTGTTGTGTTGTTGTATAACTCCATTCCGGCCGAGATGGCACCTATGGAAGACCGGTCGCAGATCACCGTAAACGCGCGCGGGCCGGAAGGCGTGACGTATGAATTCATGCGCGACTATGTGGAAGATGTTGTGGAAGTGGTGGAAGACACCGTTCCTGAACGTGAAAGTCTGATTGCCATGGTATCGAGCGGCTGGACAATGATCCGGTTAAATCTCCCCCCACCTAATCAAAGGGAAGTAACCCAGCAAGAAATTGCAGACCGTCTGACGGGAGCTTTGCGCCCGATGACACGTGCCCGTGCCTTTGTAACGCAGCAGTCCACCTTCGGAGGCCGCCGTTCCGGGATGCCGGTGCAGTATGTGCTGCAGGCTCAGAATATTGAAAAACTGCGCGAGGTCTTGCCCGAATTCATGGAAAAAGTGAATGACAGCGAGGTGTTACAAATGGCGGATGTAAACCTGAAATTCACGAAACCAGAACTTCAGATTACTATCAACCGTGAGAAAGCCAACTCGCTGGGGGTTTCTGCTCAGAATGTTGGCCAGACTCTTCAGCTGGCGCTTAGCGGTCAGCGTTTCGGTTATTTCTTCATGAACGGCAAGCAGTATCAGATTCTTGGAGAGATTGAACGCGAAAACCGCAACAAGCCCCTTGACCTGAAATCGCTTTATGTGCGCAACAACAGCGGGGATATGGTTCAATTGGATAACCTGGTGACCCTGAAGGAACAGACCGCACCTCCGCAATTATACCGCTACAATCGCTTTGTTGCCGCCACGATCTCTTCGGGCCTTGCCCCGGGCAAAACCATCAGTGAAGGCCTTGCTGAAATGGATCGCATTGCCGACGAAGTGCTGGATGATACTTTCCGGACAGCCCTGGCAGGCGACTCGAAAGACTTCCAGGAGAGCTCATCAAGTTTGATGTTTGCCTTTTTGCTGGCTCTTGTGCTGATCTTCCTGGTGCTTTCCGCACAGTTTGAAAGCTTTAAGGATCCCTTTATCGTGATGATGACAGTTCCGCTTGCCATTACCGGTGCCCTGCTGTTTATGTGGTATTTTAATATTACGATGAACATCTTCAGCCAGATCGGTATCATTATGCTTATTGGCCTGGTGTCGAAAAACGGAATCCTGATGGTTGAATTTGCCAACCAGCGCAAGCGTTCCGGGATGAAAAAGATTGAGGCAATCAAGTATGCGGCTGCTGCCCGATTCCGGCCTATCCTTATGACGAGCCTCTCCACCATTCTGGGGGTAATGCCGCTGGCCCTTGGCTTTGGCGAAGGGGCCCAGAGCCGCGTGGCGATGGGTGTTGCCGTAGTGGGCGGCCTGGTTCTGTCGACTTTCCTGACCCTCTTTGTAGTCCCGGCCATTTATTGTTATGTTTCCACTGAAAATAAGGACGTTAAAAATGAAGCTGAAACGACTGTTTCTTAGTGCTTTGCTCCTTGGGTCCCTGCCTTTGATGGTGAGTGCCCAGAAAACCCTTAGCTTGCAGGAGTGCATCAACCTAGGTCTGGAGCAGAACTTTTCCATCCGGCTGGCCCGTAACACCGAGGAGATTTATGTAAACAATGTGAGCCTGGGCAATGCTGGATATTTGCCGCGGCTGAGCCTGAGCGCCCAGCAGTCGGGGGTGGTGAACAACGTGAATCAGAATCTTGCCGATGGCGGCACCAATTCCACCAGCGGAATTCACAATACTTCCAGCAATGCAGGGCTAAACCTCAATCAGACTATTTTCGACGGTTTCAGGGTGCAGACCACCTACCAGCGACTGCAGGAGTTGAGTGAGATCGGTTCCTTGCAGACCCGCATGACCATTGAAAATATGGTTGCGAGTATTATAGCAGAATACTATAACCTGATTCAGCAGGAACGCCTGCTATCAAACCTGAGATATGCAGTGGAGCTTAGCAGGGAACGTGCCCGCATTGATGAAGAAAGATATTTGCTGGGATCTGGCTCAAAACTGCAGCTGTTGCAATCGCAGGTATATCTGAATGCCGACAGTTCGCGGCTGGGCCGTCAGCATGAAACCGTAAGATCTTCGCGCATACGGCTGAATGAATTGCTTGCACTGGATGACATCACCGAAATGGTTTTTGTTAGTGACTCACTTATTGAAGTGAACCCCAATTTGGTGTATGACAACCTGCTCCAGGCTACCCTGAGTAACAATACCTCCTTGCTGCTCGCTTCCAGTGATCAGGTCATCTCCGAATACGACCGTAAGATCATTGCCTCGAATGCCTACCCTTACCTGAATTTCTCATCAGGCTATGGAATGAGCTATAATACCTATCAGAGCGGATCGCTCAAAAATCAGCGCAACCTAAGTGCGAACTATGGCTTGACATTGGGCTTTAACATCTTTGATGGGTTTAACCAGCGCCGTCAAATGAGCAATGCCGCCATTGAAGTAGAAAATAGTCAACTGGCTTATCAGCAGGTGGAACAACAAACCCGTGCTGACCTGCTGACTCTGTACAACGCCTATACCAACAACCTGATGTTGCTGAACCTTGAACTTCAGAACCTGAATGTGGCCCGTGAGAACCTTGAGATTGCCCTAGAACGCTACAAACTGGGTGACCTGGCTGGCCTGGAATTGCGCGAAGTGCAGAAAAGCCTTCTGGATGCTGAAGAGCGCCTGCTCTATATCCAATATCAAACCAAGCTGGCCGAGATATCATTGTTGCAGATATCCGGAAGGATCATGAATTACCTGTAAGCGAATTTTTTCAGACAATTGCTGAAGGGGTTATGCCATTTAGCGAAACCCCTTTTCTGTGTTATACAATACCTCCTGAAACTTCCGGATGCTTGAATACTCGCTGTTATTGGTTAAAATTCCAGGAGACACCATCCTTTCCGTCCTTAACGGCAATATGAAGACCTGCGAGGCCATCGCGAATCTTGTCAGAAGTCGTCCAGTCCTTTTGCTGGCGGGCATTTTGCCTGACATCGAGGATCATTTGCATAAGCCCTTCAATGACCTTGTGCAGGTGCTCGCTGTCTGAACCAGCAGATGACACCAGCCCAAAGATATCAATCAGGAAGGTCTCGAACACCTTTTTTAGTCCTTCCAGGTCTGCTTCGCTGAGACTCTCTTTTTTGTCGTAGACCGCATTGATGATCCTGACGGCGTCGAAGAGTTGAGCCAGAGCCAGGGGGCTGTTGAAGTCGTCGTTCATGGCTTCATAGCATTTCTGGCTAATGGAGGCAACCTCGACAGAGGACTTGTCGGAAGGCGTAATCTTATGCAGGGTCTCGTTGGCCTGCAGCAGGCGCTTCAAGCCTTTCTCGGCGGCGTCGAGGGCTTCGTTGCTGAAGTCGAGGGTGCTGCGATAGTGGGCCTGAAGGATAAAGAAGCGGATGGTCATGGGGTGGTATGCCCGGTCGAGGTTTTTATGCTTTCCGGAAAAGAACTCACGCAGGGTGATGAAGTTGCCCAGCGACTTGCCCATTTTCTGCCCGTTGATGGTGATCATATTGTTGTGCAGCCAATAGCGAACAGCGTCTTTCCCGTTGGCGGCATTGCTCTGGGCGATCTCACACTCATGGTGGGGAAAAAGCAGGTCCATGCCACCCCCATGGATGTCGAATACCTCACCAAGGTATTTTGTGCTCATCGCCGAGCATTCCAGGTGCCATCCCGGGAAGCCTTCACTCCAGGGGGAGGGCCATCGCATAATGTGTTCGGGGTTGGCTTTCTTCCAGAGGGCAAAGTCAACATTGTTGCGCTTTTCGTCCTGTCCTTCGAGATCACGGTAACCGGCCATCATGTCTTCCAGTAACCTTCCGCTGAGTTTACCGTAATGATGTGAGGCGGCGTATTTTACCACGTCGAAATATACAGAGCCGTTGACCTCATAGGCAAAGCCTGCCTCCAGGATGGCCTTGACCATCTCGATCTGCTCGATGATGTGTCCCGAAGCCCGGGGTTCAATGTTTGGCTTTCTGGTGTTCAGCATTTCCATATCTTCGTGATAGCGGTCAGAGTAGTACTGAACCACTTCCATGGGTTCAAGTTGTTCGAGGCGTGCTTTTTTGCCAATCTTGTCCTCGCCTTCATCGGCATCGTTTTCAAGGTGTCCTACATCGGTGATATTTCGCACATAGCGAACCTTATACCCCAAGTGGAGCAGGTAACGGAACACCAGGTCAAAGGTGATGGCCGGGCGTGCATGGCCCAGGTGAGCATCGCCATAAACTGTTGGCCCGCAAACATACATGCCCACAAATGGAGGGTGTATCGGAACAAATTGCTCCTTTTTCCTGGAAAGCGAATTGTAAACAGTTAACGGATGCTGCATGATGTTCTGGGTTCAAAAACACAAAGATAAATGAAATGAAAGTATTGTAAAGAGAGAAAGAGAAACTGAAAAGGCAGTAGGTTAAATGAAAAATGAAACATTTATAATTAAAAATGATTAGCCCAAGCCGGGGCATTATTCTATACGGTTACCTATTGGCCTTTTCCAGTACCTCTGAAGCCTTTTTATAACCGAGCTCAAAGATCTCGTTTGCCCTTGAAATGTCGAGTAAACCATATTGGTCCAGATTTTCAGGCTCGATGTAGATGTCGCAGAGTTTCTCCTTTTCAGCCTCCTGGTTTCGCATGGAGATGTGAAATGTTCGCTCGGCAATGGCCTTCAGGCTTTTGATGTTCTTAAACTCACCAATGGGGTTCACGTTGATGCCGATGAGGGTTTCACAATCGTCGCGTAAGAGGTCAACGGGGAAGTTGTTGATGATACCGCCGTCCAGGTAATATTCCCCGTCAATCTCCACGGGTGGAAAAACCACGGGAATGGAAGAGGAAGCCGTGACTGCACTCACCAGGTCACCCTTTTCGAAACGGATCAGTTCGGCTTTGTTTATATTGACCGCATAAACCACCAGGGGGATTTTCAGCTCCTCAAAATTTTCGGAATTGAGGTTTTTACGCAGCGTTTTCTGAAATCCTGTCATTTTAATCAGGCCGCTGTTGGGAATCATAAATTCAAGGAATCCAAACAATCGCTTACTTGTGAGGGCTTTCAGGGCTTTTTCGGCATCTTCACCATCGGCATAAAGCGCCCCCACAATGCTTCCGGCACTGACTCCCGCAATGATGTCGGGCTTGATGTTGTGCTCTTTCAGGGCTTTTAAAGCTCCCAGGTGGGCAAACCCACGGGTACCACCCCCACTGAGTACCAGCCCTGTTTTGTATTTCTTTTGCTTGTTGTTTCCCATGCTGCGGGGTTTTTCAGGTTTCTTGCTACAAAAGTCCAAAAAAAATCCCACTGCACCCCGGCTTATTCCAGGAATTTTGAATTAAGCCTGTTTTTCCTTTTTGCAGGTATTAATTCCAAAGGGCATGTAAAGCGGGCAAACCCCTACCAATGAGGTTAGCAGAAAAACAATTGCTACAATGGATAAGACAATGCCGAGTGTACCTGTAATGACATCGGTGTATACAAGGATGGCAATGGCAATGGCGATAATGACCCGGATAGTCTTGTCTAAGGTCCCCATATTCTTTTTCATGGTGATAAGATTTTTGGTGATTGAAAAATGAATTTCTGTTTTCTGCAATATAAATGTACGCAATTTTTTATTCTTTTGAGCTCAATGCTGAAACCTTGACATTGACCATTGGTTTTCCTAAATTTGTATCATAGGGAAAAACAACAAGGCCTTTTGATGCGTTTATCATTAGAGGTCCTTATTAAAAACACAGATTATGAAAGCTTCAAACTTTATTTTACCCCTGCTTTTTGCCCTGTTATTCCTGTCAGGTCCTCAGAGTCAGGCTCAAGAGGGTTCATTGTTTGAGGCCCCCGCCGAACAACACTCCCTGCTGCCAAAAACAGATTTTGGGTTTCAGTTAGGCACTTCATTTATGACGGGTTTCCAGGGAACTTCCCTGTTTTCCCAGTCCCTGGCGCCTCACTTCAAATGGAATCCCAGCCAGCGCTTCAGTATGATGGTCGGAAGTGTATTTTCCACAGGTCAGTTTTCGGGGAATGCTGCATCCACCCCTTTCGGCCTTTTCCAGGGTGAAGCCATGTATGGAGTGATGTCTCAGCGGTTGTTCAGCAACACGGTTTATGCTTTTGGCGCTTATCAGCTGAGCCCGCGCCTGACCATTACCGGGGGTAGCTGGATGGAACACAATAACTATCAATACTTCCAGCCAAATATGAATAACCAGGCCTTCAATCTGAACCCCCGAGGAGTGATGATGGGCTTTGATTACAAGATTAGCGAGAACTTCCGTTTTGGGGCGCAGTTTAACGTGTCGCAGGGGTATAACCCCTATAACCCTTTCAATTCTACCGGGGCATTTCAGCGCGGTTTTTTCCCTACTTCCCCCTTTCAGCGCAATACCCCCTGGTAACCCTTTTAATTTACTGTCATGGAATCATTTCAGATCTATGCAGGAGGCAGGTTTGTAACCACCTCCCATGAACTTATTGTATCCAATCCATTTGATGGCCGTCCGTTTGCCAAAACCTGGCTTGCCGGCAAGGAAGAATATGAACAGGCTGTTGAGGCTGCTTTGGAAGCCTTTCAACCCATGAAGAAGATGAGCTCGCTTGGACGCAGCAGGGCATTGCTCCATCTGTCGCAAAGGCTGTCGAAACAGGAAGAGCACTTTGCCTCAATCATCGCTCGCGAGGCGGCCAAGCCCTGGCGCTATGCCCTTGCAGAAGTGAGGCGGGCCGCACAAACCCTTTTGGTGGCTTCGGAAGAGGCCAGGCGACTGCCCAAAGAATACCTCTCCCTCGACTGGACCCCGGAAGCAGCAGGGCGCGAAGGGCTGGTGAAGTATTTTCCCATAGGACCGGTAGCGGGTATCAGCCCGTTTAACTTTCCCCTGAACCTGGCCGTGCATAAACTAGGCCCTGCCATTGCCGCGGGCTGCCCCATCGTGCTGAAGCCCGCCTCTTCTACCCCTTTAGCTATGCTTGAACTCGCGAAACTTATTGATGAAGCCGAACTTCCGAATGGGGCTGTTTCCGTCTTGCCGATGGACCGTTCGACAGGCAATCTTTTGGTGACCGATGAGCGGTTTAAGTTGTTGTCGTTCACGGGTTCTCCTGCAGTGGGCTGGAAAATGAAAGCCGATGCCGGGAAGAAAAAAGTCGTGCTTGAACTGGGTGGAAATGCCGGCACCATTGTGTCCGCTTCAGCCAATCTTGAGCACGCCATAAAGCGCTGCCTTACCGGTGGCTTTGCCTACCAGGGGCAGGTATGCATACACGCCCAGCGTATCTTTGTGCATCAAAGCCTGTTCGATGCTTTCTGTCAGAAATTAGTGGAGGGCGTCAGCAAACTGAATTACGGGGATCCCCTTTCACCAGATACCGATATCACCGCTATGATCGATGAGGAGAATGCCATCCGCGTTGAACAGTGGATCGGGGAAGCCGCGGCTGCAGGTGCAAAAGTGCTTTGCGGCGGCCAGCGTCAGGACGCTTTTGTCGAACCAACGGTCATTACCGAGGCTGGCCCGGGAATGAAGGTGTATGATGAAGAAGTCTTTGGACCGGTAGTCACTCTGCATCCCTTTAAAGATTTTGAAGAAGCCCTGCGGAT
The DNA here is from genome assembly GCA_036351255.1 of Bacteroides sp. Classification (NCBI taxonomy): domain Bacteria; kingdom Pseudomonadati; phylum Bacteroidota; class Bacteroidia; order Bacteroidales; family Bacteroidaceae; genus Bacteroides; species Bacteroides sp. Next base: position 5,308 of record JAZBOS010000133.1, on the reverse strand, counting down.
GGTTAACCACAGCCGCTTTGGCTTGCAGGCAGGGGTGTTTACCAACAGCATTGAAGAGCTGGATATGGCCTTCAACCGCCTGGAGGTGGGCGGGGTGATTCACAACGACACCCCCATTTTCCGCACCGATCATATGCCTTATGGCGGGGTGAAAGACAGTGGCCTGGGCAGGGAAGGGGTGAAGTATGCCCTGCTCGATATGCTCGAACCCCGCATCCTGGTCAGAGGAGGGCCCCAATAAGTCCTGGTTAAATTCAGTGTATCTGTTAGGCGTTTTCTCCCGCTAAATTCAGCGTCAATACGGTTGTTTTAGGGGGTTTTGAAGATTAACTTTGAAAAAGAAACAAAAAGACAAAAAATGTCTTGCTTTTCATTTAAAGTTTGTTTAAATTGGTATGCTGTTTAGAGCAGAACCAGCTTCAAAAAGTTTTGCAAGGTTTTAGTTGTTTTATTGGTTAATGTTGTTTTGTTTTGGTGGTTAAAAAAAGCAGGAGGTGGATTACCGTGCCACCTCTTGCTTTTTTATTCCTCCCGGGTCTGTGGAGTTTTTCTGGTTAAAATTTAAGTTTGCTGAATGCTAAATTTCATTAAAACCAGTGATAAAAAATTGATTTTTTTGCATACTTAAGATTATATTAATAAATTTAACAAACCAAAAATATTGACGGAGGAATCGTATGGCAAATTTGAAAACGAAGTATATGGGTTTGGAGCTCAAGAACCCGATTATCCTGGGTGCCTGTAATCTGACCTTTGACCTGGAGATGGCACGCAACCTCGAGGAAGCAGGCATTGCAGCCATAGTGTTCAAGTCCTTGTTTGAGGAGCAGATCAATCTGGAGAGCCTTCAGATGGAGGAAGACCTGCATGAATACAATGAGCGCAATGCAGAAATGATCAAGCTGTTTCCCACCCTGAAACATGCAGGACCTGTCGAGCACCTGGAGAAACTAAAGGCACTGAAGCAGGCCGTCAGCATCCCGGTCATTGGCAGCCTTAACTGCATCAACGAAAGCACCTGGGTGGAGTATGCCGTTGAAATGGAAAAAACGGGTATCGATGCCCTGGAGCTGAACTTTTATTCTCCCCCGAATGATTTTGAATCCAAAAGCCTTGCGCTGGAGGACGAGCAGATTAAGATTCTGAAAGCAGTGAAAGCTAAGGTGAAAATTCCGGTGAGTGTTAAGCTCAGTCCTTTTTACACCAATTCACTGCAGGTGGTTCAGCAAATGGATAAAGCAGGTGCCGACGCCTTTGTATTGTTCAACCGCCTTTATCAGCCCGAGATCAATGTGGAAAAACAGGAAATGATTTTCCCCTTCAACCTGAGCCAGGTGGGCGATTACCGCCTTTCCCTGCGCTTTGCCGGCCTTCTGCACAAAAAGGTGAAAGGCAGTATCTGCAGCAATTCAGGTATCTTTACAGGACAGGATGTGGTCAGGTTATTGCTGGCAGGTGCCGATTCCGTTCAGGTGGTCAGCACCATTTATAAGAACAAAGCCGGCTACGTGAAGCAAATGCTTGATGACCTTTCCAGCTGGATGAAGGATAAAGGTTATGATTCAGTAGATGATTTCCGTGGCAAGCTTTCCAATGAGAACAGCCAGGATCCCTATGCTTATCAGCGTGCCCAGTATGTTGACATGCTGATGAAACCTTTTGATATTATGAAAAAATATCCCCAGGTATAAACTGAGGGGAAACCATAAAAAAAGGGGCCTCGGCCCCTTTTTTAATTTGCATAACAATGCCTTAGCGAATCACCACATCATAGGGCATGCGGGTCAGGATGCCGGTCATTTCGTTGACCTGGTCAACCTGCTTGTAATACTGGTAGGCTTCGCCCAGTTTTCGCTTGACAAATACCTCCTGCATCTGGCCGAGATCTTCCATGATCTGGGTGAAGAAGTCCTTGCGCGAAGGGTATTCCACCAGGCGGTAGTTTTCGAGGCCGGCTTTTTCGGCGGCTTTTTCAATGGCATAATTCAACCCTCCCAACTCATCCACCAGGCCGATCTGAACAGCTTCAGCGCCACTCCACACTCGTCCCTGCCCAATGCTGTCAACCTGTGCAACGGGGATGCCCCTGCCTTCAGCCACGTGGCCGATAAAAGTGGTGTAGACCTGTTCAACACCTTCCTGGATCATCGCCCGTTCATTGAGGGTCAACGGCCGTGAAATGGTCATCAGGTCGGCGTAGTCATTGGTCTTCACATTGTCGAAGGTGATGCCTAGTTTGTTGTTAAAGAAATTCTGCATATTGGGGATCAGCCCGAATACGCCAATGGAGCCTGTGATGGTGTTAGGGCTTGCTACGATCATATCGGCGCCGCAGGCTACATAGTAACCGCCGGAGGCGGCAACATCGCCCATGGAGGCAATGACGGGCTTGACCTCGCTGGCCAGTTTTACTTCACGCAAGATGACATCGGAAGCCAGGGCGCTCCCGCCCGGCGAATTGATACGGAAAACAATGGCTTTCACCGATTCGTCAAGGCGTGCTTCACGAATGGCCTCTGCAATCCGCTCAGAGCCCATGCTGCGCTCGGTGCCTTCGCCCGAAATAATATTTCCCATTCCATACACGACCGCGATCTTGTCAGCACTTCTCGGCTGCCTGGTGTCTTTGTTCTCGGGAACATTCATGTATTTGGCCCATTCTACGAATTCAATGTCACTGGCTTTTTCTTTATCGAGGCGCTCGCGCAACTCCTCAAGCACCTCGTCGCGGTGCATGATGCCGTCGATCATTTGATTTTCCAGGGCCAGTTCTGCATTGCGGGTATTAAAGGCATCGGCCACATCGTTCAGATGGTTTACCGTAAGCCCGCGGCTATCGGAGATGCCTTTCAGCACGTTGTTCCAAATCGAGCTAACGTATGCCAAAACCTGTTCCCTGTTTTCAGGGCTCATCTTTTCCAGGAAGAAAGGCTCTGTGGCGCTTTTATACTTCCCGTGACGAATAACCTGGGGCTCTATGCCCAGTTTCTCGAGCATGTTTTTGAAAAATACCAGTTCAGAGTTCATCCCTCTGAAGTCAATGGCCCCTTCAGGATGAAGATAAACCTTGTCGGCCACCGAGCCCAGGTAATAGGCGTTCTGGGTGTAGGTCTCGCCATAGGCTACAATAAACTTTCCTGATTCCTTAAAATCAAGCAGGCTTTGCCTGATCTCATCAATGGTGCTCCATCCTGTTTGCAACAGGGTGAGATCAAGGAAAATGCCGTCGATATTCGGATCATTTTTGGCCTTTTTCAGGTTCTTGATCAGGTCGTTGAGCCCTGTGGCAGGCCTCGGCTGAAAACTCATGGGGTCAAAAGACTCAAAGGGATTGCCACCACCCCGGTCAACGATCTCATTGGTGAGGTTCAAGTGTAAAACCGAGTTTGGCGTTAGTAACACGGCTTCCTTTTTGGAAAAAGATGCCAGTGAACTTAGCATCCCGATAAAAACGAACAACAAAATAATGCTGGTCAAAAAGAACCCAAGCATCGATGCGAACATGAATTTGAAGAACTGTTTCATGGTTTTGTCTTATGAATAAATGATTGAAAAATATATTGCAATATTAACAATTTTGGCCTTACCAGATTCATTCCAATCCATTTTTTGTTTTTGCTTTCCCGATTATTTTACCCAATTTTGTGGTTTCATAACAAACCCTTTATCTGCATTCCCGATGAATAAAGTTTTCCTGCTCCTGGGGGGCAATCTGGGCGATGTCAGCCAAACCTTTATTCAGGCTCGAAAGCAGATTAGCTTTGGGGTAGGTCCCATCAGGAAGGCCAGTTCGCTGTACCAAAGCGAGCCCTGGGGCTTCGAAGCCGACACGATGTTCCTTAACCAGGTGCTGGAAGTGGAAACATTGCTCGAGCCCTCCGAACTTTTGATTGAATTACATAATATTGAATCCTCCCTGGGACGCAGAAGGAAAAAGGGAGTAATGGATTCAAGGAATATTGATATTGACATTTTGTTTTTCAACGACCAGGTCATCCTTACCACTCATTTAGAAGTGCCCCATCCACGCCTTCACTTGAGGCGGTTTACGCTTCTTCCCCTGGCAGAGATTTCCCCCGAAATGGTGCACCCCCAGATGGGCAAAACCGTTGCACAATTGCTTGAATCATGCGAGGATCCACTGGTTGTTCAAAAGCTTGATGCCGCCCAAGACCCGGCCGGTTAAAACGATTTTGTATGCGCTATAACTACATTGCCATTGAAGGAAACATAGGTGCAGGGAAAACCACCCTGGCTACTAAAATTGCCGAGCAATACAATGGCAAACTCATTCTTGAACGGTTTGAAGACAACCCCTTCCTGGCTAAATTTTATGAAAACCAGGAGAAATACGCCTTCCCGCTTGAGCTTTCATTCCTGGCTGAACGCTATCAGCAGCTGAAGCGCGAACTGGCCAGCCAGGAACTTTTTACCGCCTTTACCATCTCCGATTACTTCCTCAACAAGTCGCTGATCTTTGCCCGCAAGACCCTCAACGACGATGAATACCAGCTGTTCATCACCCTGTTCAACATTATGAATGCCAATCTACCACGGCCCGACTTGCTGGTACACCTCTTTGTCTCTACCAATCGTTTGCAAAGCAACATCCGGAAAAGAGGCCGTGATTACGAACAGCGTATTCCCGATGAATACCTCGAAAAGATCCAGGAAAGTTATCTCGATTACCTGAAGCAGCAACCCCAGCTCCGTATTCTGCTGCTCGATATCAATGCCCTCGACTTTGTGGCCAGGCCCGGGGATTTCGACCAGATTATTGAAGCCATGAATCAGGATTATCCCAAAGGGATGACCCGCATTGCGCTGCAATAAAAAAGAATTAAGGCCCTGACCTTTAGGAGGTTTTTCCTCTTTTTATCCTTTTCGCATTGCCCGAAAATTGAGAAGTAGTCTTTTTACCGCCGTAAAACGGCTTCCTGTGTTTTTTGCTTGAAAAGAGAGATTTGGATATAGGTTTAGTCGGGTTTTAGTCGTTTTAAAACGACTAAAACCCGACTAAAACCCGACTAAACCTATAGTATGGCCGTGGGTTCATTGGCCCTAATAATATGAGTACATTATATTGGGCCAATAAAAAATCCACAGGATTCCTGGCTTCCTTTTAATAAGTGAAAGACATCCCGGCGGACAAAAAAAGAAGGCTGCCCCTATGATAAGGGACAGCCTTAAGATATTAAGGAATGAGAAAACCTAGTTCACGATTTCCTGGAATTCAGCCTGGTCAAAAAAGCGAATAAATTCGCGGTCTTTCTGGGCAATAGCCTTGTAACCGGGTTCGGCAGCAATG